>CAZFUX010000048.1:0-14098 GCA_964522085.1 uncultured Aequorivita sp. | reverse complement strand
ACTTTGTGGAACAAAATTCCCTTTCTCTTTTTTAAACGTTTAGGACGCTATTGGTATTAAAACTGTTTTTAAATTGCTGAAGGAATAACGCAAATCAGTATTTTGATAAAATGTTCGTTTACCTGTAAAGCGTTGGTTTCTATAACCACGTAAACCATCTGTTCCGCCTATGCTTGCGGCTTAATAAAATTCGTAATCATCACCAAAATTAAGGTGCGTTTTAAGCGTGGTTGCCAAAACCAATTTTCCCGAAGGAATTAATTTGTGGACAATACTCCATTGAGAAGTTAAATAACCATACGTTCTGTTACTTTGGTCTAAATTGCTCTTAAACCCAACATTTACGCTGAACAACATTCCCATTGTGGGGTATGCTTGGTTGTCATAATTAACAAATTTAAATTTTGTGTTTGTGCCTGCAAATTGTACCTCATCAAAAAGATACTTTGGCAAAGCAGGGTTTCCATCTACAAATCTATTTTCTGTTTCATCAATTTCAATAGTTTCATACGTAGCACCTAAACTTATTGCAGAATTCCATACCAATTCAGGTGAAACAGAAAAGCTTCTAATTCTTACACGGTTATAATCCTCTTCTAAGTCATCATCAAAATTGCTAGTTTCGTTGCCATAACCGAAGAAATTCTGAGTAAAATTGGGGCTTTGAAAATTTAAATCAATAACAAAGTTTAATTTCTTTATCACGTTTGCAAATTCTCCACGATAGTTCAGTTCAAAACCATTAGTGGCAAAATAATAAGCAGCTTTAAACTTATGATTGATTTTTCCATATTATAAATTTACGAAAAATATGAAAGCACTACTAGTTTGATTATTTTTACCCAAACATATAATTATGAAAAATTTACTTTCCATAGTATTTATTGCAATTACACTGATTTCTTGCAATAACAACAAAAGTTCTGAAAAACCCGAAAACGATCAATCCATTTCCGAAGAAAATATATCCACAGTACAAAAAATAGCCAACGCCAACGGTTTTGAAAACTGGAAAGATGTTTCAGAAATAGCCTTTACTTTCAACTTAGATCGTGGCGAAAACCATTTTGACCGATCGTGGATTTGGAAACCAAAAACGGGTGATATTTCTGCAATTGCTTCAGAAGGAACTCCAATAAATTACAATCGTTCACAAATTGACAGTTTAATGAAAGATACCGATGCCGCATTTATTAATGATAAATATTGGCTTTTAGCGCCTTTTCAACTTGTTTCGGACAAAGGCATTACTTTTTCGGAAAAAGAAAATGCTGTTGCACCCATTTCAAATAACACTTTAAATCAACTTACTATTGTCTACGGAAACGAAGGTGGCTACACGCCAGGCGATGCGTATGATTTTTTCTATGATGAAAATTTTAAAATAAAAGAGTAGAACTATAGAAAAGGAAATGCTTCAGAACCATCAATGACAACCACTTGGGAAGGTTATGAAAACTTCAACGGTATTGAAATTGCAAAAAAACACAAAGATAGCATTGGTAATTTCAAATTATATTTTACAAATATTTCAGTTAAAAAAGAAGCTGGAAATTAATTGCTATTTTTGTGAAAAGTCGATAAAATCTAACCCAACCAAATGTTTCAAAACTCTTTAGAATATGCCAAAAAACAAGATGCCGAAGATAGTTTGGCTTCTTTCAGAAATAAATTTCATATTCCTAAAAATACTTCAGGAGAAGAACTTGTGTACCTCTGCGGAAATAGCCTTGGGTTACAACCCAAAATAACTTCGGAATATATTCAGGAAGTATTAAAAGATTGGGCAACATTTGGCGTTGAAGGGCACGTTGAAGGAAAACATCCTTGGCTTCCTTATCACGAATTTTTAGCTGAAAATATGGCGAAAATTGTAGGCGCGAAACCTTCGGAAGTAGTTGTAATGAACACACTCACTACAAATCTTCATTTAATGATGGTTTCATTTTACCAACCCACAAAAACTAAATATAAAATTGTAGTTGAAAGTGATGCTTTTCCAAGCGATAAATATGCTGTGGAAAGTCAATTGAAATTTCACGGAATAGATCCAAAAGATGGTTTAATTCTTTGGAAACCCCGAAAAGACGAAGAACTCTGCCACTTTGAGGATTTGGAAGAAATTATGAAAACCCACGGAAACGAAATCGCTTTATTGATGATTGGTAGCACCAATTATTACACAGGACAATCTTTTCCACTAAAAAAAATTACTGAATTAGGCCATAAATACAACTGCATGGTTGGTTTCGATTTAGCACACGGCGCAGGGAATATTCAACCAAACTTACACGAAACGGGAGCCGATTTTGCAGTTTGGTGTACCTATAAATACTTAAATAGTGGCCCCGGAAGTTTGGGTGGTTGTTTTGTTCACGAACGCCATACAAACAATGAAAATTTGAACCGATTTGCAGGTTGGTGGGGACACAACAAAAAAACACGTTTCAATATGCGCCACAAGTTTGACGCATTGCCCGGAGTCGAAGGTTGGCAACTCAGCAATCCGACAATACTCTCAATGGCAGCAATTAGGGCATCCTTAGATACTTTCACAGAAGCTAGTTTTGAAAATATTAGAAATAAATCTGGAAAGCTAACTGGCTATTTAGAGTTTTTATTAGATGAAATGAAAAATGAAGCCATTAACGTAATCACTCCTAGAAATCCTGAAGAACGCGGTTGCCAACTTTCAATACAAGTAAAAAACGCTGATAAAAGATTACACACAAAATTAACCGAATCAGGCGTAATAAGCGATTGGCGTGAACCAGATGTAATTCGTGTTGCCCCTGCCCCACTTTACAATAGCTTTGAGGACGTATTTAAATTTTCAGAAAAATTAAAAAATGTATTAACTACCTAAAATACGTAAATGGAGTTAGAAAAATTCATTCAAATTTTAATTATAATCCACGCATCATTTGGAGGAATTGCTTTGTTGGCTGGAGGTATTGCTTTAAGTGCAAAAAAAGGTCGTGAAATTCATAAAAAATCCGGCATTGTTTTTTTCTATACGATGCTAGCATCAGCTATAGTTGCTTTTGTAATTTCTGTACTACCAAATCATCATAGTCCATTTTTGTTTTCAATAGGTATTTTTAGTATTTATTTTTTACTAATTGGCTATCGAAGTCTTCGTTTTAAAAGAAAAAATTTCAACCTACAAATTGAAAAAATAATTTCGTGGACAATGGTTGTTGTTGGTCTCGGAATGATTCTTTACCCAATAATTATTGTTGGCGTACTGAATATTGTACTTCTCGTTTTTGGGGGCATAGGTGTGGTTTTCGCTTTATTAAATTTGAAAAAATATAAAAACAGAGAGCAACTCCGAAAAGATTGGCTTAAATCCCATTTGGGAAATATGACGGGTGGATACATTGCTGCAGTAACAGCGTTTGTAGTCGTAAATAATTTTTTTCCAAGTTTTTACGGCTGGTTTATTCCTGGAATTATAGGCGGAATTTTTATAATATATTGGGTTAGAAAATTGGATAAAGGAAACACTCCTAAAATAGTTGCAAAATAAAATTGAATGATGAATAACGGAAACATCTTAATAATAGGTGCTGGACTCTGCGGAAGCCTTCTAGCTTTAAGAATGGCACAACGCGGCTATCAAGTAACTTTAGTTGAAAAACGTCCCGATTTACGAAAAATTACACAGGATGCTGGTCGCTCCATAAACTTAGCTTTAAGCGACCGTGGTTTGCGCGGGTTACGCCTAGCAGGTGTTGAAGAAGAAGCAAAAAAATTCTGCATTCCAATGAATGGGCGAATGATTCACGATAAAGCTGGAAATACTTTTTTGAGTCCGTACAGCGGAAGAGAAGATGAATACATAAATTCCATTTCACGCCCGGGATTGAATATGCTTTTATTAGACAAAGTCGAAAAAATGCCCAATGTTAAAATCATCTTCAATCAAGCTTGCGAAGAAGTTGATTTGGAAAATGCTTCGGCTACTTTTATAGATTTCAATTCAAAAAAAGAAACTACGATTACTGCCGATGTAATTTTTGGAACCGATGGCGCAGGCTCTTCTGTTCGTAAAAGTATGTTTGACAGTCATAAATTTCTTTTCAGTTTTTCGCAGCAATGGCTTAGCCACGGTTATAAAGAGCTTGAAATTCCTGCTGCCGAAAACAATGGCTACAGAACCTATAAAAACGCTTTGCACATTTGGCCACGAGGTGAGGATATGTTAATTGCACTTCCAAATCTAGATGGAAGTTTTACGGTAACACTCTTTCTTCCGTATGAAAATAGTGATTATTGTTTCGCGAATTTGACGACACCAGAAATGGTACACGAATATTTTAATCAAGAATTTCCCGATGTGGTGGAAATGATACCAAACCTTTCCGAAGAATTTTTAAATAACCCAACAGGACCTTTGGGAACTGTAAAATGTTCTCCGTGGAATAGCTTCGGAAAAGTGCTTTTAATGGGCGATGCCGCACACGCTATAGTTCCATTTTACGGACAAGGAATGAACGCCAGCTTTGAAGATGTTGTGGTTTTTGATGAAGTTCTTGAGAAATTTAATTCCGAAGAAAAAAATGATTGGAGTGCAGTTTTTAAAGAGTACGAAGTACTTCGAAAAAAAGATGCCGATGCCATTGCGGATTTGGCGGTAGATAATTTCCACGAAATGAAAGAGCACACGGCAATGGAAATCTTCCAAAGAAAAAGAAAACTAGAAACCGCTTTTGAAACCGAATTTCCCGAAGATTATTACAGCAAATATGCTTTGGTTACCTTTAAGGAATCTATTACCTATTCCGAAGCAATGAAATGCGGAAGAGCGCAGGATAAAGCAATTTTAAACCTTTTAGACGACGAAAAACTTACCGAAGCAATGTCACTAAAAGAAAAATTAGAACTAGTGAAAAAAGAAACCGAAGCAATCCTTCACGATGATGAAGTGGCGTTTGGAAAAAAATAATATTTATGAGTAATAAAAGCAGATTAGTAGAAGGAAAAGCAACACCACGAGGCGCATATCCGCACATTAAGCGTGCAGGCGATTTTTTATTTGTTAGTGGAACAAGTTCACGTTTGCCCGACAATACCATTGCCGGAGTAAATAAAATTGATGAAATGGGCACAATGCATTTCGATATTAAAGAGCAAACACGCGCCGTTTTAGAAAATATAAAAGATTATCTAGCCACCGAAGGTGCTACAATGGCCGACGTTGTAGATGTAACCAGTTTTTTAGTAAATATGAATGACTTTAGCGGCTACAACCAAGTATATTCAGAGTATTTTAATAAAGAAACGGGGCCAGCGCGAACCACTGTTGCGGTGCATCAATTACCGCATCCGCAATTGGTTGTTGAGATTAAGGCGATGGCTTATAAACCAGTTGACAGTAAATAGTAGTAATTTGTAGGAATATATTAATTTATGAAAACATTTTTCGTTGCTTTATTCATTTTCTTTTCGGTATCGACTGTATTTGCAGATGCCGGCAATACATATCGATTCAGCGTTGTAGTTGTAACAAACAGCTCAGATTCTATATCTGGCTATATTTATTTTGGAAATTATAAGGAATTTGATGTCCAAAATTATGGTAGTGATATTAAACTATATTTTTTAGAAGCCAAACCTATAGATTCTATTGCGATTTATCCTTTTATTTCGACTTATAAGTTAGAGTTTAGCGATGTCGATTTTGCACTAAAACAAAGTAAAAAAGTGATTGTCTTTAAAAATATATCAACGATTTATTATAGCGATATTTTAGAATATCCTGTCGGGGAAAGACTTATTGAATTAGAGCCCAAAGAAATGGAACTCCTAAAATTGCACCAACCGAATGTTCAATTTGTTTATAATGAATCCTATTCGGTAATGTCAAGCTTTGTAATTCTATCCTGGAAAAAAGATAAAGATTTACAAGAGATTCAAAGGAGTATTTCAAAAAAAACTAATCGAATCGATTCCTCAAAACGAATCTATAAATTCAGAAAATATAAAACCATTTTTCGACTATTTGGCTGAACTTAAAATTAAATTATTTACGGAAGGTGTTTTGATATTCGAAATTCAAGGAAGTTGTTAAATATGCAAAAAATCCAAAACTACATAAACGGCAAATACGTTGAACCACTTTCAAAAAAATGGTTGGATAATTATAATCCATCCAATGGTGAAGTGTATTCGCAAATAGCAGTTTCAAATAAAGAAGATATTGAGAACGCATACCAAGCTGCAAAAGAAGCATTTCCGAAATGGAGTAATACAACCATTGACGAACGCAGTAGAATTCTGCTGAAAATTGCAGATTTAATTGAGGAGAAACTTTTCAATTTAGCTGAAGCTGAAGCAAAAGACAATGGAAAACCATTAAGCTTAGCTTTGGCTGTAGATATTCCAAGAGCATCGTCAAACTTTAGATTTTTCGGGAATGCAATCACACAGTTTTCAAGTGAAGCTCACGAAAGTATAGGTTTAAACACGATGAATTTCACCTTGCGACAACCCCTTGGCGTGGTGGGTTGTATTTCACCTTGGAATCTTCCCCTCTATTTATTCACTTGGAAAATCGCGCCAGCAATTGCAGCAGGAAATACTGTAGTTGCAAAACCAAGCGAAGTAACACCAATGACCGCTTTTCTTTTAGGAGAAATTTGCACAGAAGCTGGTCTTCCAAAAGGAGTTTTAAATATTGTTCACGGAAACGGTCCTTCTACAGGGCAAGCCATTGTAGCACACAAAAACATTAAAGCAATTTCATTTACCGGCGGCACAAAAACTGGCGAACACATTGCTAGAACAGCCGCACCGATGTTTAAAAAATTATCTTTGGAATTAGGTGGCAAAAACCCAAACCTCATCTTTGCAGATTGCGATTATGAAAAAATGCTCGCAGTCACTGTAAAATCAAGCTTTGCTAATCAAGGGCAGATTTGTCTTTGCGGAAGTAGAATTTTTGTTGAAAAACCGATTTACGAAAAATTCAAAAAAGATTTTGTTGAAAAAGTAAAACAGCTAAAAGTTGGAAACCCGTTTGATGCCGATTCAAATTTAGGAGCATTAGTTTCAAAACCACATCTCGAAAAAGTAGAATCGTACATTAAGCTTGCAGAAAAAGAAGGAGGAAAAATCCTTTGTGGAGGAAAACGAGTAAATGTAAAAGGTTTTGAAAACGGTTATTATCTAGAACCCACTGTCATTGAAGTTTTTGACGACCAATGCCGTGTAAACCAAGAAGAAATCTTCGGACCAGTTGTAACCATTATGTCTTTTAAAACTGATGAAGAAGCCTTACAAATGGCAAACTCCGTTAAATATGGCTTATCTTCCACACTTTGGACTTCAGATTTAAACCGCACAATGCGCATTTCAAAAGAAATTGAAGCCGGAATTGTTTGGGTAAATACGTGGCTAAACAGAGATTTAAGAACGCCTTTCGGCGGAATGAAAGACAGCGGCGTAGGCCGTGAAGGTGGTTTTGAAGCACTTCGATTTTTTACTGAAACGAAAAATGTTTGTATTAAATACGAATGAAATTGAAGATGAAGATGAAGATGAAGATGAAGATGAAATTTACACAAAATCGAAACTGAAATCAAAAAACAGATAACAGATAACAGATAACAGATAACAGATATATGAATATAGATTTAACAAATAAAAACGCTATCGTCTGCGGAAGTACTGCAGGTATTGGAAAAGCAACGGCTATGCAGTTGGCTAAACTTGGAGCAACGGTAACTTTGGTTGCCCGCGACCAAACCAAACTAAAAGAAACCTTGATAGAACTTGCACACGATAAAGGTCAAAAACACAACTATTTTGTGGCAGATTTTACCAATCCGCAACAACTGAAAGACAAAGTGGAAGTTGCGGTTTCAAACAAAATATTTCACATTTTGGTAAATAATACTGGTGGTCCAAAAGGCGGTCCAATTTTTTCTGCTACAACAGATGAATTTGAAAAAGCATTTTCTATGCACGTGATTTGCAACCAAATTTTAGCGCAAGCAGTAGTTCCAGGAATGAAAGAAGCCGATTATGGAAGAATTATAAATATTATTTCAACTTCCGTAAAACAACCTATTGACGGTCTTGGGGTAAGTAACACCATTCGTGGTGCGGTTGCCAGTTGGAGTAAAACTATGGCTAATGAATTAGGGCAATTCGGAATAACTGTGAACAACGTTTTGCCAGGGTTTACAGCCACAGACAGATTGGAAGATATTGTAGGTAACGCTGCAAAAAAAATGAATAAAACTGAAAAAGAAGCTACCGAATTTATGAAAAACCTCGTTCCCGCAAAACGTTTTGCACAGCCAGGTGAAATTGCTAATGCAGTTGTATTTCTTGCAAGTGAAGCTGCTAGCTATATTAACGGAATAAACCTTCCTGTAGACGGGGGGCGAACTAAAAGTTTGTAACTTTAGCATTCTTTAAATTTAATTATGAAACGAAAACTTCGCATTAACGGCCACTCACACCTACTTCCCTATCCTGAGGAAATCCCTCAGTTTATGCAAGATAAAGGGATTTTTTGGGTAGATAAAGACCGAAAATTTATGCTTCAAAAAGATTGGAGTCGTCCTGTTACAGATTCTAGTTTCTTTTTGGATGAAAAATTGGAATGGATGGAGCGTTTCAAAATAGATCATGCTGTTGTTCTTAATCTTTCCCAACTTTATGGAAACGGGCTTCGTGTTGAAGAAATGAAACAAGCCCTACGTTTTCAAAATGATTTTAACGCAAAAGTGCAACGCGAAAATCCTTCAAAATTTACTTGTGGTTTTGTGGTACACCCAGGTTTTGTGCGCGGTGCGCTTTGGGAAATGGAACGTTGTGTAGAAGAATTAGGAATGCAACTTTTGTGTTTACCAACACATTATATGGACACTATAGGTACGTGGCGATGTATTTTTGATGAAGAAAATGAGCCTATTTTTGAAATGGCTTCAAAATACAATCTAGCAGTTGAAGTGCATCCATACGATGGCGAAAAATTTATAAAGCTTGAAAATACAGCTTGGCGTTTTCATCTTATATGGATGTTAGCACAATGTGCAGATGCCTATCATTTTTTAACATTGAACGGTTACGCAGACAAATATCCAAATATGCGAACCTGTTTTGCCCACGGAGGCCAGCTAGCTCAGATAAATTTAGGAAGAAGAATTCAAGGTTTTGATGGTCGTCCAGATTTATTTGACGGAAAAACACATCCTAGAAAATCTGTTGGACATAAAAATATTTTCTTCGACACACTTCTTCACGATACCGGAGGATTAGAATTATTAGTAAGAAACCAAGGTTATAAACAAATAATTATGGGTCTTGACGATCCGTATCCTTTAGGAGAAATGGAAAGCGATGTACAATCTTCTTATCCCGGAAAAATTCTGGATTTGGCAATTGATCGTAAAATTCTAACTCCCCAACAATGCGATGCCATTTGGGATGAAAACGTGATTCAATGGTTATGTGGCAATGATGAAGCCGCCAAACAGAAGTTAGTTAAAAGAATTCTGGGTGAATAATGACCGAAGTAGCTAAATTTTATATCCTTTCGCACATTTGTATTGCATTTTTGGGCGGTGTATTGCTACTTGCACTTTGGCATAACATTCGAGAAAGATTCAGTCAACTTTTAGAAGAAGATGATTCGCAAAAAAGAGTAGATAAGGCTCTTTTGTATTTAAGCTTAGCAATGTTTGTTTGGGTTATTTCGGGCTGTTGGATTTATGGTGGAACAGTTTTAAATATTACTGACACACAAGGTTATCATTTGGCTGTAACGCTCTTTTCTATCGTCAATAATATGTTTTTGTTGTTGGCACTTTTCTATTTTTATTACGCTCCTGGTTTTATTTATCACAATAAAAAGAACATTAAAAAAATTGTAATAGGTATTATTTTCACATCAATCATCACTTTTGTTTTGCCTTTTATTTTGAAAGAAAATAATGTAATTAGCAATATTCGTATAAGCGCCATTCCAGATTTGTTACTTTCTGGCTTTCTATGTTATTTGCTAGGCGTTTCTTTCTACAGAACCTTTGCTTATAGAGGTTTAAAGGTGATTGGCGTAATTTCAATATTGGTTATTATTTTAATTTTTGTATCACAAATTTCTGAAGTTTTCTTAACCTTCGGAAATGACTTCAGTAATAATTTCATCAAGATTATCGCAAAAACTTCACTTATTTCTCTCTTTTTGGTTTTGGCTACAACTTGGGTTATTCGGCTTGCAGGTACACCAAAACCTAATGAAATCACCATTCAATTTTTGGATTGGAGTTTGGTGAAATTGAACATTCCTACAAAAAACATCTTAGATAAAAGCATCGATTTCGGTTCAAAAACTACGCAGTATAAAAATCTATTAAAATTCGCCATCCGAAGAAAATATGCCGAAGGTGATTCACAAACCATAGAAGTAATGCTTGGCGGCGAAATAAAAAACCAAACCTACCTTACCCGAATTATTGAAAACATAAACGAAATTCTTCAACTAAACGATGCTGAAAAATTGGACAGGCGTGATCTTTTTACCTTTATTGGCGAGAGCAAATACCGCTTGCATATTGTTCCGGATAACATAACAATCGATAAAATATTGCTCGAGGAATTCTCCAAAAGTGTTGAAAACAAAGACTACAAAAAGTTTTGTGATTAATTGTTCCACAAATTACAGATACACACAATCCGTTATTATTTAGTATTATTTAGTATTATTTAGAACAGTAAATCTGTGCGTTTATAATCTGTTATACATTGCTCCAAATTAAAAAATCCAATTATGAGCAATGCTATTCACGAGATAGAACAACCTCAACTTTTCGGTCACCCAAAGGGACTTCTTTATTTATTTTTTGCAGAATTGTGGGAGCGTTTTTCCTTTTACGGAATGCGTGCCCTGCTTGTGCTTTATATGACTAAACATCTTTTATACGATGATGACATGGCTTTTGGTGTTTACGCAGCTTATATGTCGCTAGTTTATGTAACGCCAATGATTGGTGGTATTTTGGCTGATAAAATATTAGGGTATCGAAAAGCAATTATTCTGGGTGGCGTGCTCATGGTTTTTGGTCACTTTTTTCTTTCTATTGAAATGCCAATTTTCTTTTACGGTTCGTTAGGATTGATAATTGTTGGTAATGGGTTTTTCAAACCAAACATTTCATCTTTTGTTGGTGAATTATATGCTCAAGGCGATTCACGTCGTGATTCAGGGTTTACTATTTTTTACTTAGGAATAAATCTAGGCGCCGCTATTGCACCACTTTTATGCGCTTGGGTAGCTATTAAATACGGCTGGCATTACGGTTTTGTTTTGGCAGGAATTGGAATGATTGCCGGACTTCTAGTTTTTAGAAGTGGTTTGAAAAATAATGTCTTCGGAAATAAAGGTTTCGTACCAAATCAGCAGGTTTACGACACGAAATCATTCGGTTTAAATCGAGGAAAATTGATTGTTTTAGTTGCAATCGCTTCCGTTGCAATTTTTGCGGCTCTTGTTCGGTTTAATGAATTTGAAGGTTATTTGGTTTGGATTGTTTCAGCCTTCTTGATTTTTTATATTGGTAATATTCTTTTAAAAGTTACTTCAAAAGAAAGAAAACGATTGTTGGTTGCAGTCTATTTCACCATCCTATATACACTCTTTGCCGCTATTTTTGAACAGGCAGGAAGTTCATTAACACTTTTTGCCGATAGAAATGTAAATTTGGTAGGAATGGATGCTGCTGGAACAAATAGTATAAACGCTGGTTTTATAATCCTCTTCGCCATTCCGTTTTCAATGCTTTGGACGTATTTAAGCCGAAGAAAAATAAATCCAAATTCTGCTGTAAAATTTGGTTTGGGATTATTATTTCTAGGTCTAGGATTTATCGTGTTTGCACTTTCAGCTCATAGTGTAGATAGTTTTGCCAAAACTTCTATGAGTTATTTAGTGATTGGTTATTTGGTTTTGACTATTGGGGAATTGTTTCTTTCACCCATCGGGCTTTCGAAAATGACGGAACTCTCACCAATAAAATATATAGCTTTTATAATGGGTGTATGGTTTTCAGCAAACTTTTACGGACACTTTTTTGCAGGAAAAATTGCCAAACTAACTACAGTTTCAGACGGAAGCACAAATATTTTTTCAGAAGGAATCTTTGGAAATATTACAGAATACATTACTGGACTGACGCCACAAATTGCTTCGGGACAAAGTGAAAGCTTTCAGCAACTATTTTCGTACGTTTCGGTATATGCAAGTTTTGGAGTAATTAGTGTGATTGTAGGTATATTTGCAATACTTATTTCGCCAATAATCAAAAAGATGATGGGCGGTATTCACTAAAAAAATAAAAATGAATTTCCTTCCTGAAAAAATAAACGATTACGTAGAAAAACATTCGCAACCAGAACCTGAATTGCTTCAAAAATTAAACCGTGAAACTTGGCAAAAACAAATTGCTCCACGTATGCTGAGCGGTCATTTTCAGGGTCGGGTTTTGAGTATGCTTTCAAAATTAATCCAACCTAAAAACATATTAGAGATTGGAACCTACACAGGGTATTCTGCTTTATGTTTAGCTGAAGGAATGCAGGATAATGGAGAATTGCACACAATCGACATTAACGAAGAATTGTTCGATTTTCAAAGAAAATATTTTGATGAATCTCCTTTCGGAAAACAGATATTTCAACATTTAGGAAATGCTTTAGAAATCATTCCGAAGCTAGAAAAAACCTTCGATTTGGTTTTTATTGATGCTGATAAAAGCAACTATCCCAATTACTTAGAAATCATTCTTCCGAAGTTAAAAAAAGGTTCCATTATTTTAAGTGACAATGTGCTTTGGAGTGGAAAAGTAGTGGAAAAAGTGAAGGTTGACGACTATGATACAAAAGCACTACTTGAATATAACAAACTATTAAATGAGCATCCAAAGCTTGAAACGGTACTGCTACCTATTCGTGATGGGTTAACTATTTCGAGAGTTAAATAATTTTTCCTTTTCTAAGACTTTTTTACAAAGATAGTAGAATAAAAAAGCAAAAGACGTTCCGACTAAAGCCCCCACAAAAATATCACTCGGGTAATGCACACCCACAAGTATTCGGCTCGGCACAAACAGTATTGGCCATATATAGGAAAAGTAAATCCACTTTGTGTATTTCCGCAATGCTAAAACCACAAACGTTGTTATTGCAAAGCTGGAGGATGCATGACCAGAAAAGAAACTAAAACTAGTTGGTTTTTGAAGAATTCTAATTAATTCTGTGAAAGCGGCTACATTATTTGGCCTTAAACGAGCTACATAATCCTTCACTATCATTGTAAACAAAAAAGTAATAGCAAATGTTAGTACTGCAAAAAAGAACACAACCAATGCTTTTTTTCCTTTGTAATTATAAAATATGAGAAAGATAAAAAAAGTAAAAAGCGGTATCCAACTTTCAATTTTCGTAATAAAAATCCAAAAACTATCGTAGCTCTCTATCCCTAAACCATTTAGGTACATAAAAAATTCCCTATCCCATTGTTTTAGGGTTTCTAACATTTAGAATTTCCTTTTTATTGGCCCTGTAATATCGTCTACATCTTCTTTTACTTGGTCTATTTGTTTGCGGACGTCTTTGGTAATATCTATGTCTATACCTTGTTTTTCGGCACCTTTAGTAATTTCAGATTTAATGTCGTTGGTGGCATCTTTTACTTGGCGTATGGCTTTTCCCAATCCGCGCGCTATCTCTGGCACTTTGTCTGCACCAAAAACCAAAAGCACAATGAAAAGGATAAAACCTATTTCGGTACCACTAATAAAAAGAAAAATTGCCTGTGAAATCATGCTGCAAATATAGTAAGCAGTTATGAGTTATGAGTTATGAGTTGTGAGTTTTTCTGGAAATGAAAATTACCTGATGTGCTTTTTTTAAAATTGATAATATAATTTTTACAATTGACTACAACAGGTTTTCAATTTGCATTATTTTCATCTTGCAGTTGTAATTAATGTTTTCCAATTTCTTATAAAACCTAAGTTAAATTTTAAGAATAAACTTATTGACTTAGGCACTTAGCTACTAATGTTTTTAATCAGGCAAGGTT
>CAZFUX010000047.1:0-14133 GCA_964522085.1 uncultured Aequorivita sp. | reverse complement strand
ATTTCATAATTTAAAATACGAAAAAACTAATGGGGAAACAAAAGGATAAGCATATGTTTTTATTAATCAAGGTTCACTATTAAGATTTTAGATGTTTCCTCTAAATCTTTATTCAGCAACTGTACCTTGACAGCTACTGCCGGCACCAGCAGTACAGCCGTAGCAATGTTGCGAAATTATTATTTTTCTGTCGTTAAGAATATCCTCATTGTATTCTGAAATATGTTGGATTTTACTCGCAACTTTTAATTCCAACATTTGGTTAAAATCGCAATCGTATAAATATCCGTCCCAGCTTATTGAGATTGTATTTCGGCACATCACGTTTTTAACTGCGGCGGGATTGTATGCTTCTACTAATGAATACATATAGTCCTCATAGTTTTCGGAAGCAATTAAATAATCTAAAAATCGTGAAACTGGAAGGTTTGTAATAGCGAAAAGATTATGAAAGTGTATTCCAAAATCTTCCATTAAAGCCTTTTTGAAATCTTTCTCCATACTAGCCTGATCGCCTGGTAAATAAGCGCCGCTTGGGTTGTAAACTAAATCCAATCGTAAATCGCTGCCTGGCATTCCGTAACCAACTGCATTGAGTTCTTGCAACGCTTTTATGGAAAGGTCAAAAACTCCTTCGCCTCTTTGTTTATCAGTTTTTCCACGTGTCCAGTGTGGCATACTGCTTACAACGTGTACATTATGGCTTTTAAAAAAATCAGGTAAATCGTAATATTTTTTGTTTGTGCGAATGATTGTAAGGTTACTCCGAACGATAAAATCTTTGATTCCAGCTTTGCTAGCTTCATCTACAAACCAACGGAAATCTGGGTTCATCTCGGGTGCTCCTCCAGTTAAATCCAACGTATGTGCACCTGTATTTTTAATAACTTCCAAACACTGCATCATTGTTTCGCGCGTCATTATTTCCTTTCGGTCTGGACCTGCATCTACGTGGCAATGCTCGCAAACTTGGTTGCACATATAACCCACGTTAATTTGTAATATTTCCAGTTTGTTAGGGCGAAGCGGAAATTGACTAGTCTCTTTTATCTTTTCGGAAAAAGTAGGAAGTTCGCTACTAGCGAAAATACCGTTTGAAAGTTTTTCAAGTTGTTTATTGCCAAATGCTAATTCGCTATCGCGTTTGTGAAGGGATTGTTGTTTTTTCTTTTTCTCTTTCAGCATGGAATTTTTTCTCAGATTGAATTCTAATAAATCATCGTAGGCACGCGATTAATCGCGTGCCTACATTTCTAGTTTGTTTACCTTATTCATCATCATTACACCGTGTACAAGGGTTGCGCCGCTTTTTATTGCTGCGCCAACGTGTATGGCTTCCATCATTTCTTCTTTTGTAACACCTTTTTGCAAGCTGTCTTTTGTGTAGGCATCTATGCAATAAGGGCATTGTTCGGTGTGCGCTACTGCCAAGGCTATCAATGTTTTTTCACGAGCAGTAAGTGCGCCTTCCTCAAAAACTTTTCCGTAGTAATCAAAAAATTTGTCGCCCAGTTCTTTGCTCCATTCGGTAATGTTTCCAAATTTGCGTAAATCAGCAGGATTGTAGTAGTTGTGTGAAGCCATTGTAGAGGTTTTATATAGTTACGAAAAAAATAAGCTTTTGGTTTTAATGAGGGTAAATATATGGAAGTAGTCTACTAAAATATTAATTGCTTACTAAAGTTTTTAATCTTTTAATCAAAAGAATAAACAAAGCCACTTTCAAGGTTGTATTGTGAATTTGGAATACCGATAGCTGGAGTTTCGTCGTAAATAAAGGTATAAGTTGTTTTAAAGGCGAAGTTTTTAAAAAGATCAATCAGTAACGAACTTTGATTGGAAAGTCGATAATCGCCAAAATCTTTAATTTTTGGTTGGTAATAGGTAGTGCTAATAATAGTTAATGTTTCTGTTGGATACAAAACTGAAAGATAAATAGGATGTTCCTCTAAAATCTCTTGCTATAGGTGTAAAACCGTCACTTAATTCTTCTTGTTCATACATAATATGCATACCCAAATAGAATTTATAATTTTCTGAAGTGGACAATTTAAACCGTGGTCCCATTCCAGCTAGACCTCTAAATTCAATTTTTGAAACTTTGTTGTATTGTGCTTGCCCGAATACTTCCCAAGCAATGCGAGGATGGAATTTGTAGTTGTACCGAAGATGTGTTATTCCTGCATTTTCAAATTTATTGCCCGAAATACTTTTAAATTCAATATCGTTTTTCAGCAATATTAGATGGTTTTCCATTTTGTATTGTAGATGAATTCTAGTATTAAAACTGTAATATTCATTCACATCTCTTTTTAAGGAGAAATTGAGACTTGCAGAACCTGAAAAGCCAGAGGTGTCCGTTACTTTTCGCAAAGACTCAGCATTAAGTATTTGTGCGCTTGTGGCAACAGAAAATAGCACAAAAAGAGGAAAGAGTAAAAACTTCATAATGTTAAAAATAAACAATTTTATACTAAATAGTGAAAAACTTAATAATATAAGGGCGCTAACCAAGATATAATAAACACCGCTTACTGCAACTGCAAACTGACAACTTTTTTTATCTTTGCAATCCTATTTAAGAAAGCAAGAATATGTTCGATAATTTAAGCGATAAGCTAGATAAAGCACTACACGTACTAAAAGGTCACGGTAGCATTACTGAAGTAAATGTAGCCGAAACTTTAAAAGAAGTGCGTCGCGCCCTTTTGGATGCCGATGTTAACTTTAAAACTGCAAAAGAATTTACAAACACCGTAAAAGAAAAAGCACTAGGTCAAAACGTATTAACTACGTTACAACCAGGCCAATTAATGGTAAAATTGGTAAAAGATGAACTTACCGAGTTGATGGGTGGCAAAACTGCTGGTATCAATTTAAGTGGAACACCAACGGTAATTTTAATGTCTGGCTTGCAGGGTAGTGGTAAAACTACTTTTTCTGGAAAACTTGCAAACTACTTAAAAACAAAAAAGACAAAAAAACCACTTTTGGTTGCTTGTGATATCTATCGTCCGGCGGCAATTAACCAATTGCACGTAGTTGGAGATCAAATAGGGGTTGAAGTTTACAGCGAACCCGAAAATAAAAATCCAGTTTCAATAGCTCAAAACGCAATTGCACACGCCAAACAAAATGGATTTAATGTTGTAATTGTGGATACTGCAGGTCGTCTTGCGATAGATGAAGCAATGATGACTGAAATTGCAAACGTTCATAAAGCCATCAACCCGCAAGAAACTTTGTTTGTTGTTGATGCAATGACGGGGCAAGATGCTGTAAATACTGCAAAAACTTTCAACGAAAGACTTAATTTTGATGGTGTAGTACTTACTAAGCTAGATGGTGATACTCGTGGTGGAGCTGCAATTTCAATTAAAAGTGTAGTTGATAAACCCATAAAATTTATCGGTACAGGCGAAAAAATGAATGCCATTGACGTATTTCACCCGGCTCGTATGGTCGACCGTATTTTGGGGATGGGAGATGTTGTTTCGCTTGTTGAAAGAGCACAGGAACAATTTGATGAAGAGGAAGCTAGAAAAATTCAGAAGAAAATTGCTAAGAACCAATTTGGTTTTGACGATTTCCTTAGCCAGATACAACAGGTTAAGAAAATGGGAAGCATGAAAGATTTGGTAGGAATGATTCCTGGAGCAGGAAAAGCCCTGAAAGATGTTGATATTGATGATGATGCCTTTAAAGGGATTGAAGCAATAATCCACTCAATGACGCCAACAGAAAGAACCCAACCAGCCGTTATAAACGGAAGTCGCAAAAAACGAATTGCTTCTGGAAGTGGAACAAGCGTTCAGCAAGTAAATCAATTGCTAAAGCAGTTCGACCAAATGAGTAAAATGATGAAAATGATGCAAGGTGGTGGCGGAAGGAAGATGATGCAAGCAATGGGTAAAATGAAATAGATACTTGATGTCACCTCAAACGCAGTCGAGAGATTTTAATATTCTAAATAATTGAAAGTATGACCATTTTAGATGGAAAGAAAGTTTCAAACGATATAAAAAATGAAATCGCAGCCGAAGTCGATAAGATGAAGGCTAATGGCGAAAAAGTGCCGCATCTCGCCGCAATTATTGTTGGTAATGACGGTGCAAGTTTAACGTATGTTGGAAGTAAAGTTAGAGCTTGCGAACGCGTAGGTTTTGAATCTACTTTGGTAAAAATGCCAGATACTACTAGCGAACTTGAATTACTGAAAAAAATTAAAGAGCTGAATGAAGACGATAATATAGATGGCTTTATAGTTCAGCTTCCGTTACCTCCTCAAATTGATACCCAAAAAGTACTGTTGACCGTAGATCCTTCAAAAGATGTAGATGGTTTTCATCCTGAAAACTTCGGAAAAATGGCTTTGGATATGAGCACGTTTATTCCTGCAACACCTTTCGGGATTCTTGAATTACTTCAGCGATATGATGTTGATACAAAAGGAAAACATACAGTAGTTATAGGTAGAAGTCATATTGTTGGTCGCCCAATGAGTATTTTAATGAGCCGAAAAGGTTGGCCAGGAAATAGTACAGTCACTTTAACCCATAGCAATACCAAAAACATTGCACAAATAACCACGCAGGCAGATATTATTATTTCAGCATTGGGTGTTCCAAATTTCTTAAAAGCTGAAATGGTTAAAGATGATGTAGTAGTTCTAGATGTAGGAATAACTAGAGTAGAAGATCCTAGCCATCCAAAAGGATATGTTATTACTGGAGATGTAGATTTTGCAAACGTCAGCAAAAAAGCATCATACATTACGCCAGTTCCTGGTGGAGTGGGGCCAATGACAATCGCCATGCTTCTTAAAAATACATTATTGGCTCGAGAGCAGAGAAGTCAATTTTAAAGACCTTTGCCTTCTTTTATTTTCCAATCAAGATATTTATGAAGATCGCTTTCAATCCAACCTGTTCCAATTGCTAATACTGAAAGATCATCTATAAGCCCTATTCCTGGAATAAAATCTGGAATTACATCAAACGGGTTTAATACATAAAGGAGAGCCAGAACAATCGTTGCAATAGTAAACCAAGGAACTTTAGGATAAATTCCGTTTTTCACGTCTTTAACCATTCCTACCATTATTTTTCCGAGCTCGGCGTATTTGGACAATGAATTTGCACCACTGAACTTTTCATTTATAGCTTCTTCGTTTTCTAATAAAACCTCAACATCTTTATCTTTTATTTTTGTTACTTCATCTTCCATATATTCTTCGGTAGTGTCCGAATCGCGATTACCAGGATTGAAGTGCATTTTTGATAATATTCCTTTGAACGACATAGTTTTTTATTTTAAAGGTACGCTTTTGATAAAAGAGAAAGTTTTAAAATTTTGTTATAAATTCTTATAACGTAAAAAGAGATAAAATAAAAAAAGTTTGCAGTAGCCTTAGATCGTTTCTTTTTTTGTTGCCGCTTTTTCTTTACCATATTCCTGTCGGTATATTTTTACAATAATCATAAAAAGGCTGATTAGTAAAGGACCGAAAATTAAGCCTATAAACCCGAAAAGAGGAACTCCAACTATAACACCAATCAGTGTTACTAATGGATGAACGTTATCCAGTTTTTTAAGCACATAAAGCCGAATAATATTATCTGTAGATCCCACAACTACGAATCCATAAATTAGTATTCCCCAAGCTTGAAAATCATTTCCTGTTGAGAGGGTAAGTATAAAAACTGGCAAAATACCAATTAAAGTACCTACGAATGGAATCATGCTACCAATAGTGACAATTACAAACCAAAAGAAGGGATCTTCAATTCCAAAAATAAGGAAACCTATAAGCGCTACAACTCCTTGGGCGACTGCTACTAGAGGAATGCCTAATGCGTTAGAGCGAACCATTGCTTGAGCTTCAGAACTAATTTCCTTTAAATTTTCACGATTCATAGGAATGTAATCTTTTAGGGAATGCCTCAAGTCCTTACGATTTGTAAGCATATAATAGAGCATGAAATACATTAACCCAATGGCAATAAACGCGTTAAAAGTACCGCCAACTAACCCTTGAAGGTTTTCAGAAAGCCACCCTGTAATCGCCGAAGTATCTATTTGTGATGAAAGATCGTAACCTATACGGTCTTCCATATTTCCTAATTGTTCTTTTACTGCATTTACAACTTGTTCAGAATTTTGAACTGCATAGCCAATTTTATTGGTAAGCATTAAAATAATTCCAGCAATAGGTAGAAGTATGCCTATAACGGATAGAAACATTAAAAAAGTAGCGGCTAAAGAAGGGTTCCATTTTTTCTTATTTACCAATTTAGCCATCCATTTTCGCATTAAAACGTACATGGTTACAGCGCCCAAAACTCCTGTTAAATAAGGCAGTAATTCACGAAAAATGAGGCTTCCCATTAATAAAATGAGCAGAATTGCAAATATTTGCCTTATTATCTGTGGAGGAATTTCTTTAATCATTTTGCGAACAATTGAGTTAAATCGTTAAAAGCTTTAAATTCTAGTGCATTGCCTGCGGGATCTTTGAAAAACATAGTAGCCTGTTCGCCAACCTCGCCTTCAAAACGAATATAGGGCGCAATTATGAAGGTAATATTTTTTTGAATAAGTTTTTCAGAAAAAACCTTAAATGTTTCCATGTCCAAAACGACGCCAAAATGCGGAATAGGTACATCCTTACCGTCAACAGGGTTTGAGCTTACTTCTTCTGAAGAATTTTCTTTAAGATGAATAACAAGTTGATGTCCAAAAAAATTAAAATCTACCCAATGGTCACTACTCCTACCTTCAGGAAGTTCTAAGACATCCTTGTAGAATTTTCGACAACTTTCTAGGTTATCTACCGGAATGGCGAGATGGAATGGTCTTAAATTGTTCATTGATTTTTTTATTTTTCAGAAGTTTCCTCAACTTGTTTTTCAATAGGATCCCAGCCAATCATAAAATATTTAAATGGCGCAGTGTCTGGAATGTCGCTAGTTTCCACTTTAGCATCTGGGTTGTAGCGTAAGTTTTCTGATAAATTTTTCTTGTCAATTGTTAAATAAACATTGCTGTCTTTTAAGAAAACAACAACCGCACTTATTGTAGTTTGAATATTATCGATGGTATAATTAGCTTTAACATCCTTAAAGGTACTGGCGGAATTAAGTCCTTTTTCGGTTTTGTAACGTGAATCAAAAACCTGAATATTTGTTATGTTTGAATTTGAATCGTTTTCATCATCTGGTGAAAGTAATAATAATTGTTTTCCGCCTTTTTCATAAATTTCAACCTCTCCCTGTGTTTCTAAAGCATTGGGAGATGAATTTATTTTAACGATGGAATCATTCGCAAAAATAGAATCAACTTGTTTCATTTTCATATCACTTGTTAGATTTCCTATGGAACCGTTTTTAATCAAAAATGGATCGCTATCCTTTCCACACTGTACAAAAGCAAGTGAAACTATTCCTATTATTAAAAGTGTCTTTTTCATTAAATGAGTTTAAAATGTTTAAAAGTTTTTTGACTACTGACTACTGAATTACTTCATCATCTTGCTGAGAATTCCCAAAACACTACGAATTACTGTAGGGCTGGAAAGAGTTTTTATCCAAGGATTCGAAGTGCTTCTGCGGCTTGATGAGCTTCGGCTAGAAGTTGTTTTTCTTGCAGCTTCTTTTTCTTTTTCTGCCTTTTCTTTAGCTTCTTCTTTGTTGGCTGTTTCAATTTTTTCGATCAACATTTCGTAAGCGCTTTCACTATCTGTTACCTCATTATATTTAGGTATTAATTTTGAAGTTTTCAATAAATCCTTCAATTCGCCATCAGTTAAAATATCCATTCGGCTCATGGGTGCGCGGAGCATTGTTCTTGCTAATGGCGTTGGAATTCCTTTTTCGTTCAAAGCGCTTACCAAAGCTTCTCCAATTCCTAAAGCTGTTAAAACTTCGTCGGTTTTGTAATAATCAGAAAGCGGATAATTTTCTGCCGTCAACTTGATTGCTTTTCTGTCTTTTGCTGTAAAAGCACGAAGCGCATGCTGAATTTTTAAACCTAACTGGCTCAAAACAGCATCTGGCACATCGGTTGGGTTTTGAGTTACAAAATATAGCCCAACTCCTTTAGAACGAATCAATTTTACAATACTTTCTATTTGGTTGAGTAGTGCGCTACTTGCTTCATTAAAAATTAAATGTGCTTCATCTATAAATATTACTAATTCTGGTCTGCCGCTATCACCTTGTTCTGGAAAAGTAGCGTAAATTTCAGCCAAAAGACTAAGCATAAAAGTTGAAAAAAGCTTGGGACGATCTTGAATATCAGTCAAACGGATGATGTTTATATAACCCATTCCGTTTTCATCAATGCGAAGTAAATCTTGTGGATCGAAAGATTTTTCACCAAAAAATAAATCGGCGCCTTGTTGTTCTAATTCCACAATTTTTCTAAGGATTGCACCTGTTGATGATGAAGAAATACGACCATATTCATCGGCAAATTCATCTTTCCCTTCATTGGTAGTATATTGTAATATTTTTTTGAAATCTTTCAAATCTAGTAACGGCATTTTGTTGTCGTCGCAATATTTAAAGATTACTGAAACAATGCCAGATTGCGTATCGCTTAAATCGAGGATTCTAGAAAGCAAAACAGGTCCAAACTCACTAACGGTGGCACGAAGACGAACACCTTCTTGATCTGAAAGGGTAAGAATTTCAGTCGGAAATTTTCTAGCTTCATACGGAAAACCTATTGCAGCGTGGCGTTCTTCAATTTTCGGATGATTGGCGCCAGGCTGGGCAATCCCACTTAAATCACCTTTTATATCCATTAAAAGAACGGGAATTCCTTTTTCGGAAAGATTTTCAGCAATTATCTGTAGTGTTTTCGTTTTACCAGTTCCAGTTGCTCCAGCAATTAGTCCGTGACGGTTCAAGGTTTTTAAAGGTATTTTAACGTAGGCATCTTTAACGGTTTCGCCGTCAACCATTGCTGCACCAAGGTTTATATAATCACCTTTTGTGGTGTAACCGTCGTTTATGTAATTAAAAAAAGCCTGCTTGTCTGCCATCTTTTTAAATTTTGGTCAAAGGTAATAATTATAAAGTACCAAATTCTAATTAAGTACCAAATCTCAAATCTCAAATAAAAAACAATTTTCATTTTTTTGAAATTTATTTGGAATTTGGAATTTGGAATTTGGAATTTTTCAAAGCAATAATTGTACTTTTGCCGCGATGAAAAAGGAAGTACAAGATTTAGTAAATAAAGGATTAATGTTGCCCTTAATGGAAGAATTCTACACCATTCAGGGTGAAGGATTCCATAAAGGCACGGCAGCATATTTTATACGTGTTGGTGGTTGCGATGTAGGTTGTCATTGGTGCGATGTAAAAGAAAGTTGGAATGCAGAACTGCATCCGCCAACAGAAATTGATAAAATTGTTGAAAATGCTTCAAAATTTTCAAAAACTATTGTAATTACAGGTGGAGAGCCACTTACTTGGGATATGGGTCCGTTGACTAAAATGTTGAAAAAGCAAGGAATGCAAACCCATATTGAAACTTCAGGCGCATACAAATTAACTGGTGTTTGGGATTGGATTTGTCTTTCCCCAAAGAAAATGAAACTACCAACGGCTGAAGTTTACAAGGCAGCAAGCGAGTTAAAAGTAATTATTTTTAACAATGACGATTTCCGTTTTGCGGAAGAACAAGCAGCGAAAGTAAACGAAAATTGCATCCTATATTTACAACCAGAATGGAGCAAACGCGAAAAAATGAGCCCGTTAATTGTAGATTACGTAATGCAAAACCCACAATGGAAGGTTTCATTACAAACACATAAATATTTAAATATTCCGTAGATTAAATTCCAAATAAAAAAAGCATCAAATTCCAATGTAATATTATTGAAATCTAGTGCTTTATATTTGAATATTAACATTCTGTTATAACAAGCTGCTAGGCTTTTTTAAATGGAATTTCAACATAATGGTCGTCCCATCCAATCATTAACGTTGTTCCTTTAGTATCAGATTTGAAAATCATCGATAACGTTTCAATTGGTGCAGCAGCATCTTTAGTATCTACAATAATCCGTGCCATATCCTTATCCTTTTTATAACTATATGCGCCCCAAACATTAGTGTCGCTGCTAATGATTATGGTCCAATTGTCTTCATTGGGGATTGTGTAAAGCGTGTAGCTTCCTGCTTTAAGCGTGGTATTCCCAAGCTTTAAGGGTGTGTAAATATCAAGTTCAGTAGCTTCATTAGCACCAGTACGCCATACTTTGCCATAAGGAACCAAATCGCCAAAAATATCACGCCCTTTCTTTTGAGGACGGCTGTATATAACCCGCGCATAAGGCTTACTATCTTTGTCAGGGCGAGCCATTACCAAATCCATTGGTGAAGCGTCCATCTTCGGGAAACTTTGTGCTTGGGTATCTTGAAATGAAAATCCGAATGAAATTATAAGGAGAATAAGAAGTGTGTTTTTCATAATAAATAGTTTAAACGAAAGGAGAAATATTTTTATTAGACGAAGTTTTTAGCAAAAGGTTTCAAAATAGGTTGAAATTTAATTTTGAATATTACTTAAAACGATGAAATCAACTGAAATAGTGTGTAAAAAGCGAAGTGAATTTTAAATAATTCCAAACTGTTTCAAAGTTACATTTCCCCACAGTAATTTGTTAATAACTTACACTTCTGAAATTACGTAAGCCCTTAATTTTATTGGGGATTTCGTTATATTTGTTCGTTACGAAAAAAAACTGAAAATCATTCAAAATAATATATGAGCGAAGAACAGAAAAAAGGCAGCTACGGCGCCGATCAAATTCAAGCGTTAGAAGGAATGGAGCACGTGCGCATGCGCCCGTCCATGTACATTGGCGATGTAGGCCCACGTGGTTTGCACCATTTGGTTTATGAAGTTGTAGATAACTCTATTGATGAAGCAATGGGAGGCTATTGCGACACTATAAAAATATGGATAAATGAGGACAACTCTGTAACCGTAGAAGATAACGGTCGTGGAATACCTGTTGATCTTCACAAAAAAGAAGGTGTTTCTGCGCTTCAGGTTGTAATGACCAAAATTGGAGCAGGTGGAAAGTTCGATAAAGATTCTTATAAAGTTTCTGGTGGTCTTCACGGGGTTGGGGTTTCTGTAGTGAATGCGCTTTCTGAGCATTTAACGGCTACCGTTCATCGCGATGGTAAAGTTTGGCAACAAGAATACGAACGTGGTAAAGCAATGTATCCTGTAAAACCTATTGGCGAAACTGATACTCGCGGAACTATAGTTACTTTCAAACCGGATCCACAAATATTTCAACAAACTCTTGAATATAGTTATGATACGCTAGCAAGTAGAATGCGCGAGCTTTCATATTTAAATAAAGGAATTACCATTTACTTTACTGATAAAAGAAATAAAGATGAAAATGGTGAGTTTGAAACCGAAAAATTCCATAGTGAAGAAGGTTTAAAAGAATTTATCCGCTTTTTGGATGGAAACCGTGAGCCAATCATTGCCGATGTAATTTCAATGGAAGGCGAAAAGAACGATATTCCTGTTGAAGTAGCAATGGTTTATAATACTTCATTTAGTGAAAATTTACATTCTTACG
Organism: uncultured Aequorivita sp.; assembly: GCA_964522085.1. GTDB lineage: Bacteria > Bacteroidota > Bacteroidia > Flavobacteriales > Flavobacteriaceae > Aequorivita. The sequence goes on along the minus strand of CAZFUX010000047.1, from coordinate 2,516 downwards.
TAAACAATATCAACACTCACGAAGGTGGAACACACCTTGCGGGTTTCCGTGCAGGACTAACGCGTACTTTAAAGAAATACGCTGATGCATCTGGAATGCTCGATAAGTTAAAATTTGAGATTGCTGGAGATGATTTCCGTGAAGGATTGACAGCAATTATTTCTGTGAAAGTTCAGGAACCTCAATTTGAAGGGCAAACAAAAACTAAACTTGGTAACCGTGAAGTTACTTCAGCAGTAAGCCAGGCGGTTTCTGAAATGCTCGAAAACTATTTGGAAGAACATCCAAACGATGCAAAAACCATTGTGCAGAAAGTTATACTTGCAGCACAAGCACGCCACGCAGCACGAAAAGCTCGTGAAATGGTACAACGTAAAACCGTAATGAGTGGTGGTGGCTTGCCTGGGAAACTTTCAGATTGTTCTGAACAAGATCCAGAAAAATGTGAAGTATTCCTTGTAGAGGGAGATTCAGCAGGTGGAACGGCTAAACAAGGTCGTGACCGTAATTTTCAGGCAATTCTTCCTTTAAGAGGTAAAATTCTTAACGTTGAAAAAGCAATGCATCACAAGGTTTTTGAAAATGAAGAAATTAGAAATATTTACACTGCTTTAGGTGTAACCATAGGTACAGAAGAAGATAGTAAAGCATTAAACCTTACAAAACTACGCTACCATAAAGTAGTAATTATGTGTGATGCGGATGTGGATGGTAGCCACATTTCAACGTTGATTTTGACATTCTTTTTCCGCTATATGCGCGAGTTGGTAGAGGCTGGTTGTGTGTATATAGCAACGCCGCCACTTTATTTGGTAAAGAAAGGAGCTAAAAAAGAATACGCTTGGAGTGATAAAGCTCGTGATATATTAAACGAACAATTTGGTGGAAGCGCTTCAATCCAGCGTTATAAAGGTTTGGGGGAAATGAACGCCGAACAACTTTGGGACACTACAATGAACCCTGAATTTAGAACCTTACGCCAAGTAACCATTGATAATGGAACCGAAGCAGATAGAATTTTCTCAATGCTAATGGGCGACGAAGTACCGCCAAGACGTGAATTTATTGAGAAGAATGCAGTTTATGCAAATATTGATGCATAGCCAAATGTAAATAATTTTGAAAAGCCCATTTCTGAAACAATCAGTAATGGGCTTTTTAGTTTTAACCCTTTATTATCATAATTTTAAGTAGATAATAGTACTTTTGCTTAACATTTCAGAAGGGTTCTGAAAAATTGAAAATTCAGTCCGATTTTCTTCGGAATAACAATAAATAACAAACAATAAATATATTATTATGAAAGTAACAGTTGTAGGAGCAGGTGCTGTAGGCGCAAGTTGTGCTGAGTACATTGCCATCAAAAATTTTGCAAGCGAAGTAGTTTTATTAGACATTAAAGAAGGTTTTGCCGAAGGAAAGGCGATGGACTTAATGCAAACAGCTTCATTAAACGGTTTCGACACTAAAATTACAGGTGTAACAAGCGATTATTCAAAAACTGCGGATAGCGATATTTGCGTAATTACGAGTGGAATTCCGCGTAAACCAGGAATGACGCGTGAGGAATTAATCGGAATTAATGCCGGAATTGTAAAAGATGTTTCTTCAAACCTTGTAAAACATTCCCCTAACACTATTATAATTGTAGTGAGTAACCCAATGGATACTATGGCTTATTTGGTTCATAAAACTTCTGGACTAGATAAAAGTAAAATCATCGGTATGGGTGGTGCATTAGATAGCGCACGATTTAAGTATCGTTTGGCTGAAGCATTGGACGCACCTATTAGCGATGTAGACGGAATGGTAATTGGTGGTCACAGCGATACCGGAATGGTTCCGTTAACCCGTTTGGCTACTAGAAATAGTGTTCCTGTTTCAAAATTTATTTCTGAAGAAAGAATGGATCAAGTAATGGAAGACACCAAAGTTGGTGGAGCGACACTTACTAAATTGTTAGGAACTTCAGCTTGGTACGCTCCAGGCGCAGCAGTTTCTGGTTTGGTACAAGCAATTGCTTGCGACCAAAAGAAAATGTTCCCTTGCTCTGTAATGCTTGACGGCGAATACGGATTGAAAGATATCTGTATTGGTGCTCCAGTAATTTTAGGCAGAAACGGTATCGAAAAAATAGTAGAACTTGAATTGAGTGATGCCGAAAAAGCACATATGAAAGAAAGTGCCGATGGCGTTCGTAAAACGAATGATTTGTTGGAAGTTTAACAACCGAAGTCTTAAATATATAAACCTGTCAAGTTTCTATAACCTGACAGGTTTTTTTATTATTTTAGAATCTACTGAAGACATATTTTGCTGTCAATTGTTTCTATTTCTTCATTCACATTTAGTGTAGATTTCACATAAAAACATTTTCCTTCAATTTTAATTAACTCAGTTAGTATTCCATTATTATCATTTAAAAATTATTGATATTCAGATAGGTCCATTTTTGATTCGTCATATACTCACTCCATTTAGGTTTTCGGGAATCCAAGATTTCACTACCTAAATTA
>CAZFUX010000046.1:0-14279 GCA_964522085.1 uncultured Aequorivita sp. | reverse complement strand
TTGATTAACTAAATAATTATAACGCTTTGTTGCGTTGAATCCTTGAATCCAAGAAAGGTGTTCATTTTGAAAATATCACGCCAATAACACAGCGAGGATTGGAAAACCAAGCATTGGTTGCTTCAGATGGGTTGCATCCTTCAGAATTGGCTTATAAAAAGTTTGTTGAGCAAATTTTTTCGTTCGCAAAAAATATTCTGAAATAATTCGAAAGAATTTATAATGAATTTATAAACTTCAATAAATCTTCCCTTTCAGAAGTAGAAAGATTCTTGAATATGGTTTTTGCATTTTCTGCTTCTCCACCGTGCCACAGAATGGCTTCTGTAATATTTTTTGCCCTTCCATCGTGAAGAAAATCAGTGTGGCCGTTTACAACCTTTGTCAAACCAATTCCCCATAATGGCTTTGTTCTCCATTCTTTACCATCTGCTAAAAAATCAGGACGATTATCAGCTAATCCATCGCCCATATCGTGCAGCAACATATCACTGTAAGGATAAAAGGTTTGGTTTGCAACCTCAGCAACTGAGAAGCTCCCAGAAATCATTTTAGGAATGTGACATTTAGCACATTGCGCCTGCTCAAAAAGTGCAGCACCGCGCAGCACCGAATCATCATCCAAATCTCGGGGAGCAGGAACTCCCAAGGTTTGGCAATAAAAAGTTATTTCGTCTAGTAAAGCCAGAGAGATTTCAGCATCGTCATTAAGTCCATCATCACCATTTGTTTGTCCATAACCTGTTTCAAAAGGAAAAATAGGATTTGTTACCCCCATATCGCCCACATAGGCACCTGCACATTGCTCCATTATGGTAGCAGTATTTGCTTTCCATCCAAAACGACCCAGTCTAACTTCTCCAGAAACATTATCGAAGACATAGTTAGCTTTTCCTGAAATACCGTCGCCATCGGCATCGTTTACATCTTCATTATTCAAAATATAATACTCTGGAATAGCTTCCAAAAGGCCAAGTCCGAAAACAGGCGATGCCAATCGTGACGAAAGTAATGCTGAAGCTGGAAAAGGAATATAAGTATCTATTAAAGAATAGGTTGGTTTTTGAAGGGTTACTTGCGAACCATCCGCTAAAGTTTCAACAATTGGCGTGTAAACCACATTAAACTTTGCTTCAGGTTCAAAACCAAAAATAGCCTGATTCTGAATTTGACCACCGAATCCAGGGACAGGAATAGGTGCATTATAATTGCCAACTCCGGGCATACTCGTTCTTAAAAAGAAACCGCTTAAACTATTAATATTCGTAGGAAAAGCACTGCGCCCATCTTTGGGATGACAGCCAATACAAGAAGAATTATTGAAAATAGGACCAACTCCACTATTTACAGGGGATGGAGCAGTCACAAAAACAGTTTCAAACTGAAAATCGCCATCTAAATGAAAGTCTAATTTAGCCCCTGAAAGATTCGCTGCCGGTGTACTAAAGGCGTTACTAGAAGTCAAAAAAACTGTGGTTTCTCCACCAGCTAATAGACGTTCTTGTAAAATGGGCAAAGATTCATATATCGAATCAGAATCATTCGCACAGGAAGAAAACAAGAAAATAAAAAGTAAAAGACTAAAATAATAACGCTTCATCTTTAAAAAGTTAAAAAACGGGGCACCATTAAAGTGGTGACCCATTATAAAATTATTATTAATTCAAATTTGAAATAAGAGGTACTAACTGTGAAGTTAACTTAGTTAAAAGAGCAAGTACTTTTGATTGTGCAAATTCCACTTCGGTGCGATTGTTAAAAATAGCTTGAGTGAAAGTTCCTGGAATAGCTTCAATAGCTACAATAGCTTCTGTAATTGCAGATTTTATTTCCGCGTCAAGCACAGCATTTTGAATACTTACAATATCCGTAAGTCCGCTACCTTGAACACCATTAAAATCTCCTAAATAGATGTGTTGAATACTGCGAATGTTGTTCGCAAAATCCAATTTTGAATTATTGCTGAAACGTGATTCCTCAGCCTCTGGTCTTGGACCGCCATTGTTACCGTTTAGTGGCTCTTCAATCTTACCGTTTGCAACTTCATCTGCGATTATTTCTATTCCTTCAGCGATTTCAGAAAGTGCATTTTTTTTAGAAGTATATATAGAACCTGTTGCTCCAGCATTAATAAAGTTTGCTGCAAAATTACCTTGAGATGGCAACCATCCAAAATATAATTGTTCGGTTTTTGAACGCAAATCGGAAGAAGCGGCTTTAATGTATTCTATTTCACGAGCGGTAAGGTCGGCAGCAGTTTTGTCGCCATTCAGGCCCCAAAAGAAATATTCCAAAGTATGAAATCCTCGTGCTTCGTTATTACTTTCAAGCAATGTTTGAGTTATAGGGCTACCACTATTTAAAATATTATTGATGGCATTAACATCAACTGGCCAAGAGTCTATTGCAGGATCAATTCCTTCTGTATCTACTGGTCCATAAAGAAATCCTTCAGATTCTTCCCAAGGAGCTCTTGTGGCTTGCCATACGTTTTTTGCATTTTCCAAAGCAGACTCATCACCTATGGTCATTGCATTTGCTGCTTGCTCTAAATCAACTGAGTTATTGTAAAGTTGACTATACGTTTCAGTGATAACATCTAGAGACAGGTCTTTTAGAACTTCTTCGTATAGTTCCTCATTGTTTTGTTGAGTTTCCTCTGGTGGGTCGTTGTCGCTACAACTGTTAAACCCAAAAGGTATAATAGTAGCTAAAGCGATAATTAAAATTGATTTTTTCATTATTTATATATTTAAAGGTTTAAAATTTAAATCCGATACCTGCTGAAAATGTTTTTTCGTGCTGTTTTTCACCAGTAAATTCAAGGGTAGAAGGGTTGTAGTTTTCTGAACCCAATTTTCGGTCAGAATAATGCGTTTTCACAACAATCTGTGGGTGTACAAACCAATTTATACCACCGGTGATAGTGCTTCGTTCCCAACGGGGGTTTTTTATAATGACACCTTCAACATCTTGCATCGTGTCATAGTAATCATACCTAAGGAAGGGGTACAACATTTGTTTCGTATTGCTTAAAAATAAAGGCAATACATTATAGCCAACTTCTACCGAAACACCTAAAGCATTTTTGCCAACAGGTGTTCTCTTTACTCCTAAATTGTTAGAAAGGTTTGCGTTTTTCTGGGAAACGATATCTGAATTTTCAAGATTACCGTATAAAGCAATGGCATTAAAACGAAGGTTTTTTTCGTTATAACTAACGTGTCCTTCAACAATAGTTACATAGGCACTCTCTTGCATATCGTTTTTTGGACGATTGGCGGCAGCATTATTTACATATCCCGCAACACCAATAAAGGTGTCTTCGTGTGTGTCAAAATGATAATCCACACGTCCTGCAAAAGCAAAAGATTCTGCATTAGACATTTCAAAACGTTGTTGATAACCATTCTTTATCCAACCTCGTGAAGAAAATCCAGAGGCATCCAACCCACTTACTATATAAGCTTTATAACTAAAGCGTTTTGCAAAGGTTCCGTAAAACTCAAGACCGTTTTCATACCAACCTAATGGAATGATTTCATTTTCCACCTCTTGACGGTATGTAGTAAAATAAGCGGTGGGTTCATCTAGGGTCTGATGAAGACCGAAGTATACTTTCATTCTACCAGCGCGAACGTTGAAATAAGGCGCAATTTTAAAATCGATATATAACTGTTCCAGTTTTACAGAACCTCCTTTTTCAATTTCCTGTTCAAACTCGCCAAATTCTTCTTGAGTATCGTAAGCTATAGAAGCTCCTGTTCCACCGTGTTCAAATTCAATTTCAAACTTTAAACTAATTTTTTCTGTAAAGTTATAGCCCAAATATAAGTTGAGTCTTTCAAGGTCTATTTTGTTTTTAAGCGTAGGATCTGTATCAAAATCATTGTTGTAATAATTCATGGCACCATAACCCTTTAAACTAAAATTCTGAAAGCTGAAGACTGGGATTTTATTAAAACTGGTATCGGCCTTTAGCTCCTCACGCAATTCTTGCTTTATTTCTTCTTTTAATTTTGCGACTGTAATGGAATCATTTACAGTTTGTGAAAATAGTGCGCCAGTTATCAATAGACTGAGCGATAAGATTAACCACTTCATTTTTTAGATTTGGAGGCAAAACTAATCTTATTTAGACTAAATACAAATAAAATTGAATATTTTTTTAAGAAATTATTAGGAAAGTATTTAAACCTCTGGAGCTAGCTCAACTTCCAGACCGTCAAGCTCTTCTTTAATAAAAAGTTGACAACCTAGACGGCTGTTTTCTTTTACATTAAAAGCTTCGGCAAGCATTAAATCTTCATCGTAACTCATTTCGGGAAGTTCGTGATCGCTTAAAACATAACATTGGCAGGAGGCGCACATCGCCATACCGCCGCAAATGCCTATTGTTCCTTCAGGAGCTAGTTCATAAGAACGAACTATTTCCATAAGGTTCATATTCATATCTGTTGGGGCATCAACTTCATGTTTTTTACCTTGGCGATCTATGATGGTAATTTTGATGTCTGTCATCTATTAATCAATTGACTTAATTACAGCTTTAGGAGCTTCTTTTTTACTGCCATCAAAACCTTCTACTCCACCAACGGTAGTATATTTCATAACGTAGCGTTTATCTGGAAAAATACGCTGGAAGGCACTTTGACACATTAACGTGGCTTCATGAAAACCACAAAGAATAAGTTTCAGTTTTCCAGGATAGGTGTTTACATCACCAATTGCATAAATACCAGGAATGTTAGTTTGATAATCTAAAGTATTATCAACTTTTATAGCATTTTTTTCAATTTCAAGTCCCCAATCTGCAATTGGCCCTAATTTTGGAGATAAGCCAAACAATGGAACAAAGTGATCGCATTCACGGTTAAAAACTTCAGCTCCTTGTTTTATAACTACTTCTTCTAAAGCATCTTTTCCAACTAAACCAATAACTTCTGCAGGTGTAATCAATTCAATTTTACCAATATTTTTTAATTCCTGTACTTTTTCAACACTATCTAAAGCACCACGGAACTCATTTCTTCTGTGAACTAACGTTACACTTTTTGCAACATCTGTCAAGAAAATACTCCAATCCAAAGCAGAGTCTCCTCCACCTGAAATAATTACGTTTTTATCTCGATAAAGTTCTGGATCGCGAATTATGTATTCCACACCTTTATCTTCAAAGTCTGAAAGGCTTGTAATAGGTGGCTTTCTAGGTTCAAAACTTCCCAAACCACCAGCGATTGCAACAATTGGGGCGTTGTGTTTTGTGCCTTTTCCTGTTGTAACGACAAAAGATCCGTCGTCTAATTTTTCAATGGTATCCGCACGTTCGCCCAGCGTAAAACCGGGTTGAAAGGGTTCAATTTGTTTCATTAAATTGGTTACCAAATCACCAGCAAGAACTTCTGGGAAACCAGGGATATCGTAAATAGGTTTTTTAGGATAAATCTCGGAACACTGTCCGCCAGGTTGTGGAAGTGCGTCAATTAAATGACATTTTAATTTAAGTAATCCTGCTTCAAAAACGGCGAAAAGCCCCGTAGGACCAGTACCAATTATAAGAATATCTGTTTTTATCATGAAAAAGGCTCTCTTAAATTTTATTGCAAAATTAGTTATGAAAATGCTCAAAATTTATGACGATTGTCATTATTATGAAAGGTTTACAACTTTTTCAATTTGTGGAGCGTACTTTTTAATAGTCATTTCCACTCCGCTTTTAAGCGTCATTTGGTTTATGGAACAACCTACGCAGGCACCTTCAAGCTGAATATTTACCACCTTATCATTTTCAATAGACACTAATGAAATATCGCCTCCGTCGCTTTGTAAAAAAGGACGAATTTCGTCTAATGCCTCCTGTACTCTTGTTGTTAATTCCTGCGTTGTCATATTATTTTTTTACGGCACTGCAACCTGCCATTGTTGTAATCTTTATAGCTTCAGTAGGTGGAAGGCTTTCGTTTCTGCGAACGGTTTCTTCTACTACTTTTTTTGTAATTGCTTCAAAAGCTTCTTCAATTTGAGTTGCTATTTGCAATGCTGCGGGTCTTCCTGCATCGCCAGCTTCGCGAATGCTTTGTACTAACGGTACTTCACCTAAAAACGGAACTTCTAAATCTTCGGCTAAATGTCTTGCACCCTCTTTTCCAAAGATATAATATTTGTTTTCAGGAAGTTCAGCAGGTGTAAAATATGCCATGTTTTCAATAATTCCCAAAACGGGAACGTCAATATTTTCTTGTCTAAACATTGCGACACCTTTACGCGCATCAGCCAACGCAACATTTTGCGGAGTGCTCACTACAACGGCTCCAGTAATTGGCAACGACTGCATAATGCTTAAGTGAATATCGCCAGTTCCGGGTGGAAGATCTATTAACATAAAATCTAATTCGCCCCAAGCAGCATCAAAAATAAGCTGGTTTAATGCTTTGGCAGCCATTGGACCACGCCAAATAACAGCTTGATCGGGCTGTGTGAAAAAACCAATAGAAAGAATTTTTATTCCGTAGTTTTCTACAGGTTTCATTTTGCTTTTACCGTCAATGTTTACTGAAAGTGGTTTTTCTAATGCCACATCAAACATTATAGGAATAGAAGGTCCGTAAATATCGGCGTCCAAAATACCTACTTTAAAACCCATTTTTGAAAGAGTAACGGCCAAGTTTGCAGTAACCGTAGATTTACCAACGCCTCCTTTTCCAGAAGCCACGGCAACAATATTTTGAATTCCTGGAATTGCTTTTCCTTTTATAAGGTTTGGATTTTGTGCTTTTGCAGGTGCTTCAATTTTTATGTTTACTTGCACTTTTGCATTTGCATCCACTTTTTCGTGAATTGTTTTAATAACATCTGCCTCTGCGCGTTTTTTTATGTGAAGTGCTGGTGTGGAAAGTTTAAGATCTACGATAACTTCATCTGCAAATGTTACTACATTTTGTACCGCACCACTTTCAACCATATTTTTACCTTCACCAGAAACTGTAATGGTTTCAAGGGCTTTCAGTATATCTTGTTTTGAAATGCTCATTTTTTAATTGTAATATTTAGATTGATTCTAAAGTGCAAATATACTAAAATAAGTTGGCAGTATTTAGTCGCAATTGACAGTAAATAGGATGAAAATTATTTGCAAATTTCTATAAAATTAGGAAATAATACTTTATTCAACTCTTATAGTGTTTTGAACACTGGAATGATTAGCGCTAAAGCTCTTTCATAGGATCCCAAAAAAGCCTTTCAAAATTTTGAATTTTATTCTCAACAACTTCAACCCCTTCACTTTCCAAAAGCTGCTGCATTAAGTTTGTGCCTTGAAAATGGTGTTTTCCCGTAAGTAATCCGTTTCGGTTTACAACGCGGTGTGCGGGAACGTCTTTAGCTACACTTCCATTCATTGCCCAACCTACCATTCGGGCACTCCCCGTTGCGCCTAAATAGTTTGCAATTGCACCATAGGAAGTTACTCTTCCGTGAGGAATAAGCTTTGCAACTTCGTAGACTTTTTCAAAAAAACCTTTGTTAGCCATTTTTAAAATTCTTTTAAAACTTTAAATAAGGTTATTATTGAAATTGCTGCAGTTACTAGCCCAATAACATAATTCATATTCAGCTTTAGTTTACGCGAATGTTCTTTCGGCCTAAAAAACTGAATATATAATGCCAAGCTTGCATACGTACCCAAGCCAGAGCCAATTACAGCTACCCAAAGTTCAGGTTGCGAAAAAGTAAACACTCCAAATGCCGATAAAGTGATGCTAAGGTAAATCCAATATGGAAGCGGTAGAAGGTTAAGCATTGCAATAAAAATACCTAAAAAGAACCGATTTTTTTTTGAGTGTTTCGCATCATCAGGAATCTCTCTACGTGTATCTTTTGCTATAAATATGAAGTAAATAGTAAGACTAATAAAAATACCCAAAGCCACTTTTTGAAGCAGGCTTACCACTTCTGGATGCCCACCAATGTAACGTGCTAAAATTAGCGAAACGTAGGTTTGGAGCATAACAGTTATACAAACACCTATTGAGAAAAGAAAGGCTCTTTTCCTGCCTTCTTTCATACTTATTTTGGCGGCATACATATTTATCAACCCTGGAGGAAGCACTCCGACAAATGACCCAAAAAATCCTATTAGTAAATTGAAAAAAAATGCCATTTTAGGATGATTATTTTTGTGAATATACTCAATTTAAGCCTAACGGAACTTAAACCGAATGTAGGTTATCTTTTTACCTATTTCAAGATATTGTTGTTCGTAAAATGTTTGAATACTCGTCACTGCTTTTGGTGCGCCATCGCTACCGTATACATCGTGAGCCGCAAATTCAATAGTTTCGCCCAAACCGTGTAGCAGCCCAAGGGTGTATCCGTGCATAAATTCACTATCCGTTTTTAGGTGAACAAACCCATCTGGTTTTAAGATTTTTCTGTATTTCTGAAGAAAATCTTCATTGGTTAAACGATGCTTTGTCCGTTTGTACTTTATTTGTGGATCAGGGAAGGTTATCCATATTTCATCTACTTCGTTTTCATCAAAAATTTGATCTACAAGTTCAATTTGGGTTCGCAAAAAACCTACGTTCTTCAAATTTTCTTCCAAAGCAATTTTTGCGCCGCGCCAGAAACGTGCGCCTTTTATGTCTATTCCCAAAAAGTTTATATCAGGATATGTTTTTGCTAGGTTTACAGAATATTCGCCTTTACCACAGCCAAGTTCTAAGACTAAAGGATTGTTATTTTTGAAGAAAATTTTACGCCAATTTCCCTTTAGCTTCAACGAATCATTCATCGCTTCTTCTCTAGAAGGCTGTACAACGTTTTTAAAAGTTTCGTTTTCTTTAAAGCGTCTTAATTTATTTTTACTTCCCACGGTTTAATTCTAGAGTTTAAAGTTCAAGATAGAAATAATGAAAACAAATTTTCCATTTCAATTTCGAAACGGTAAATTTAAGGAAATATGCCACCATAGCAATTATTGCTACCTTTGTTTTTATGCTGAAGAAGAAAACAATAATAGTTGCTCCCTTGCATTGGGGTTTGGGTCACGCTACTCGTTGTATACCCATTATTCGCGCTTTGCTTGAACACAACTTCAATGTTTTGTTAGCTTCAGATGGAGCGGCTTTATTACTTCTTCAGAAAGAATTTCCAAACTTGGAAGCTGTTGAATTACCTTCTTACAACATAACGTATCCTAAAAATGACCGCAATTTTAAATGGAAAATGCTACTAAAACTTCCGAAAATTCAAAAAACAATTTCTGAAGAAAAACAAATTATAAAACAGCTTATTGCAGAAAAAAAAATAGACGGAATTATAAGTGATAATAGGTTTGGTGTAAGAAATTACGAAATTCCCTCCGTTTTTATTACGCATCAAATGAATGTTTTAAGTGGCCGCACCTCTTACTTCAGTAGTAAAATACATCAAAATATAATTAAGAAGTTTGATGAATGTTGGGTTCCAGATGCTGATAATGTTGCAACAAACCTCAGCGGAAAACTGGGTCATTTAAAAAACGAACCCTTCCCAACTAAATATATTGGTATTTTAAGCCGAATGGAAAAAAGAGAAGTTCCAAAAACCATAGATATTTTAGTTTTACTATCAGGTCCCGAACCACAACGCACCTTATTTGAAGAAACGCTAAAAGAATCACTAAAACACAGTGAAAAAAAAGTTTTAATGGTTTGCGGAATTGTCGAAAAACATCAAAAATGGCAAGATTATGAAACCATAAAAATGGTGAATTTTATGACAAGTACAGCCCTTGAAGATACCATAAACAAAAGTGAAGTCGTTATTTGCCGCTCAGGTTATACTACAATTATGGATTTGGCTCTACTTGAGAAAAAAGTGTTTTTCATCCCAACGCCCGGACAGTACGAACAGGAATATTTGGCAATACGATTAAAAGAACTTGAAATTGCTCCTTCTTGCAAACAAGAAGACTTTGAATTGAAAAAACTTGAAGAAATTACAGAATATAAAGGTTTTAAAAGTATGTATCAAAAACCGCCAGATTACTCAAAATTATTTTCCTTTTTCGAGGGTAAATGAAAATTCGGAACCAATCCCGAACTGACTCTCTACATATATTTTTTCGTTATGGGCTTCAACAATATGTTTCACTATTGAAAGCCCCAAGCCGCTACCGCCCTCTTTTCTAGAGCCGCTTTTGTCTACTCTATAAAATCGTTCAAAAATACGTGATAGATTTTCTTTTAAGATTCCTTCGCCGTTATCGGTTACACGAATTAGCATTTTGTTTTTTACTAAATTTTCAATACTAACTTCTGAAGTTCCGTCTTGTTTTCCGTATTTAATAGAGTTTACTACTAAGTTTGTAACAACTTGTTCTATTCTTTCTTTATCGGCGTTCACAAAAATTGGTTCAGGATATACTTTGTCAAAAACGAGCGAAATATTTTTTTTAGCGGCTTTCATTTCAAGCAAATCGAAAATATTTTGAACTAATTCCAAAATATTGAAATTTTCCTTATTCAACTCCAAACCTCCCACTTCTAGTTTGGCAATCATGTCTAACTCTTTCACGATATAAGTTAGCCTTTCTACTCCTTTGCTGGCTCGTCGAAGGTATTCTTTACGCACTTTTTTATCTTTCATTGCGCCATCCAGCAATGTTAAAATATAGCTTTGTACTGTAAATAATGGGGTTTTTAGCTCGTGCGAAATATTACCCATAAATTCTTTTCGGTAATTTTCACGAACATTTAGGGTTTCAATTTCTAATTTTTTTACGTTTACATAATTCTCTACTTCTAATGTAAGCGCTTCCAAATCTGTCGTTACAGAAGGTTTTGGAAAATCTTTTTCATTTAAAACTCGAACATCTTTATATATTTTTTCAATGCTGAAGTAGATAAATTTTTCAACTCGATATTGAAGAATAAAAAAAGAAATCAGAAATAAAACCAAAAATAATAAAAGCAACCACCCCGAAATTGTTTCAAATAAAAAATAAAGAAACACACCCATTGCCAGTGAAGAAAACAGCGCAATTAAGAAAGCTGTAGAAGCTGCAAATTTATATTTTTTAGAAAATTTCATTTTTTAAACCACAAATTTATAGCCAACGCCTTTTACGGTTTTAAACCTATCGTCGCCTATTTTTTCACGTAGTTTCCTAATGTGAACGTCTATCGTTCTACCACCAACTACAACATCGTTCCCCCAAATACTATCAAGTATATCTTCGCGCTTAAAAACTTTTCCAGGTTTAGAAGCTAACAATGCTAAAAGCTCAAATTCTTTTCGTGGTAATATAATTTCTTCTTTACCAAGTATAATTTTATACTCTTCACGGTTTATTACCAAATTCCCAAGCTTAATCTTTTCATCTTCTTCTGTCTCTTTAAACCTTCTTAATAAAGCCTTAACTTTACTTACGAGTACTTTTGGCTTAATGGGTTTGGTGATATAATCATCTGCCCCAGCATCAAAGCCAGCCATTTGAGAATAATCTTCACCTCTAGCTGTTAAAAAAGTAATTACAGTTTCAGATAATTCTGGAATCTTTCTAATCCTTTCGCAAGCTTCTATACCGTCCATTTTTGGCATCATAACGTCTAGTATAATAAGCTGTGGTTTTATTTTTTTAGCAACCTCTATAGCATCAATGCCATTTTCGGCAATTTCTACTGTGTATCCTTCTAAAGTAAGATTGTAACGTACTATTTCAAGAATATCCGGCTCATCATCTACTAATAGAATTGTAATTTCCTTTTTTTTCATGTCAAAATTGAAAGTTGATTTTCCTTTTCAAAGATACTATATTTAATAGCAGTTAATGTTTAGCACACTATTTGTTAACCACTACGTAACCTTTTAATAACGTTGCGACATATTTTTGAAAATTCAACTTTATGTTTTGGTAAAAAAAATATTTTACATACCTTGTTAAAAAGCAAAGATTTACATATCTTTATAAGATAACTTAATACACTAGCTATGAAAAAATTAACTTTATTTACGGCTTTTTTAATGGGTGCTGTATCCTTTGCACAAGTTGCAAAAACTAGCTTTGAGGAACCCGAAGCACTCTCTGGGGAATATACCGATACTGGCGATGCCAATGTGGCTCACGATCTTATCAATAATACAGATGAACCACTAGTTGACTTTTTATCTACTGGCGATGAAATGGGTTTTAATGCCACATATACGCCTTATGATACTCCAGATGTTGGTTTAACTGATGGTGATCTTGTGGGTGTAACAGATTCTAAACCATCTTCAACAGTTACATTTACTGATGGTGCGAAAGGATACCGAATGAGTGATATTGACGGAAATATGAAGTTAGAATTTGACCAAGTAGATTTAACAGTTATTATTCTCGCTTCAATATCATTAGATTTTCTTTTGTCCATAAATAGTAATGCAACCAACGGAAATTATGAAGGCGATGGAACAGTTAATTCATCTGGTTCGGATAGATTACGCATCTATGTAAAGGATATTACAAATAATACAGAAATAGATCTTTTTAACTCCACAGGGCAAGATCTTGATGAGTTTGTTCCTTTTTCTAATGGAGAGTACCAACTGCAATGGCAAAACATCACAGAAAACACCCCAAGCAGTATAGTACAACTTGTTATTGAAGGTAGAACAAACGCAGGTACAGAATCTTTTTGGTTTGACAATATTTTCATTGACGGTCTAATTGGTGTAAACGAACAATCAGCAGAACAGTTTGCAATTTATCCAAACCCTGCAACTAAAGGTTATGTAAACATAACTTCAAAAATAAGCGGCGCAAAAAATGTTTCAATATTTGATATACTTGGAAAACAAGTCGTAAAAACATCTTTAAGCGGTGACAGATTAGATGTTTCAGGTTTAAAAAGTGGTGTTTACATTGTGAAAATAGAACAAGGAAAAGCTTCAACTACTAAAAAACTGATTGTTAAGTAATTCTTTTCAAGAATATTTTTAAAGCTCCTGTTCACGCAGGAGCTTTTTTATTTATCTATTTTTGAAGTGAAATTTCAAAGTCAAAATTTATGCTAAAAAAGGACATTTTTAATATCAAAACTTCGGAAGATTTTGAACGGCTCGCGCTGGAAATTTTCCGTTTTCAATATGAAAATGTTTCGCTTTATCGCAATTTTTGTAATCTCTTAAATACGAATGTTTCTGGTGTAAAAAAAATTGAAGACATTCCCTTTCTTCCTATCCAATTCTTCAAAAACCATAAAATACTTGCTGAAGGATTTTCTGAAGAAACAATCTTCACCAGTAGTGGTACAACGGGAAGTATTACCAGTAAACATTTTGTGGCCGATTTAAAATTGTACGAAGAAAGTTTTCTAAATGCTTTTAAAAAACAATACGGCAACCCTTCAGATTATTCAATTTTAGCACTACTTCCATCCTATTTAGAACGTGAAGGCTCTTCTCTAATATATATGATAGAAAGTTTAATTGAAAAAAGCAACAACCAAAATAGTGGTTTTTATTTATATGAAGTTGAAGCACTTATTGAAAAGCTGAAATTTTTAGAAGAAAACAATCAAAAAACGATTCTTATTGGAGTTTCTTATGCTTTGTTAGATCTAATTGAGAAGAAAAGCTTTCAGTTAAAAAATACTATTGTAATGGAAACTGGTGGCATGAAAGGCCGCCGAAAGGAAATGATAAAAGAGGAACTGCACGAAATTTTACAAAACGGCTTTGGTGTTGAAAAAATACACAGCGAATACGGAATGACGGAATTATTATCTCAAGCATATTCTAAAGGCGACGGAATTTTCTCGTGCCCTCCATGGATGAAAATCTTAACGCGCGATACTGAAGACGCTTTAACATACACTGTCGGAAAAACAGGCGGCATAAATGTAATTGACCTCACAAACCTTTACTCCTGTGCCTTCATAGCAACCCAAGATTTAGGAAAAACCTTTAGTAACGGAACTTTTGAGGTTTTGGGCCGTTTTGATAGCAGCAATATTCGTGGCTGCAATTTGATGGTTTTATAAGGAAATATTTAACAGAGTTTTGCTAAAAACGAGCGTAAGTTATTTAGTAAACCTACGACTAAACTACTATGAAAAAGTGATGATTTTTCATAATTTGGTTGGTTAGTTAATCAGAAAATCCCCGCGCAAACTTTTGTTGGGGATTTTTTAATTTAACTTTCTGCAAATTTTTCAAATTCTTTCGGATCCTTTTTATTGTTCCAAAATAATAATAAATCTATTGACTTAGGCACTTTGTAAATAACAGTATATTCAGTATTTTAGGGTTAATTA
>CAZFUX010000045.1:0-14391 GCA_964522085.1 uncultured Aequorivita sp. | reverse complement strand
ATTTTCAAATTATTAAACCCGATTTTTCGGGTTCCTATCTGTAGTGAGTATAACTCTTATCACCGTTTTTATAAATATAAGAACATTATAAAAGACTTAGAAGTTACTAGAGCTAACCAGGTTTGGGTTAGTGACATAACTTATATTAGAACCGTAAAAGGCTTCTGTTACTTGCTTTAATAACTGATATGCATTCTAGGAAAATAGTGGGTTATGATCTTAGTGATAGCTTAGAACTAAAAGGTTGTGTGAGAGCGCTTAATAAGGCTATTTACCAAGCTAAAGACATTAGACAACTTATTCATCATTCAGATAGAGGAATACAATATTGCAGTAATGTATACACACAAATATTAAAAAGAAAAAAGATAGATATTAGTATGACCGAAGAAAATCATTGTTACGAAAACGCAATAGCAGAACGTGTAAATGGGATTTTAAAAGATGAATTTTACTTAGACCAAACCTTTGATAACGTGAGTCACGCTAAGAGAGCTGCAAAAAATGCAATTAATTTATACAATGAAATAAGATTACACTTATCTTTAGATTATAAAACCCCAAATATGGTATATAAATTATCAGCTTAATTCAATTTTAACCTGTAGCCATATTTCAGAACAAGACAACTGCATTTGCTACGTCACTCATACCAGACCAGTTAGACCAATACATTTTACCATCTTCCATACCATTAATTGGTTGTCCGTTTAATAAGAAAGCTGTGTTTGTTTGGTCAAAACCACCTACTTGGTTAGATACGTAAACACTAGGAGTGCTTTTCATAATTTCTGGAAATTCTACGTTACCTACTGCTTTTGCTTGTATTTCAGCAGCTGTAATTGTAGATACGGCAATAGGTGTTTGGCGGTCTTTTGCCAAATCTATAATTCCTCTTCCTACGATAACTACTTCTTCAAGTGCATCGTCATCTACAGTTATTTTAACTGTACCTAAGTTAGCTGTTCCATTTACAGCATTGAATGCTGCTTTTTGAACAGTATAACCAATGTATGAAATGTTAAGTGTACCCTTTTTTGAAGAAGTTTCAAGAGTGAAATTTCCGTCAAAATCGGTAATGGCACCATTATTTGTGCCAGTTTCAACCACATTGGCGCCTGCCAAAGGGTCATTAGAATCTGAATCGACCACCTTTCCAGTAATCGTTACTTGTGAAAAAGCGGCAACACCGCCTAGTAAAAAGGTTATTAACAATATGAAGTAAAAAAAACTTTAAAAGGAAATACAATCTAATTTTTCCTTCATTGGAAGCATATTTGCTGAATATAGTTCATGCAGTTCTTTAGGAAGCGGTTTCGAAAATGGCGTATCGTCTTTAAACGGATCTACTTCTTTTCCATTTTTCCAGAAACGGTAACATACATGCGGGCCACCCGTATTTCCAGTCATCCCTATCCAACCAATTACATCACCTTGACTAACACGCTGCCCTACTTTTACATTTCTGGCTTTCATGTGTAGGTATTGGGTTTCGTAGGTTTCGTTATGTTGTATTTTTACATAGTTACCATTACCCCCGCGTCTTTCAGATTTTGTTACTGTTCCGTCTGCTGTTGCCAAAATGGGAGTGCCTATAGCTGCCGCAAAATCTGTCCCACGATGTGGGCGTAGTTTAAAACCGTAGTATTTTATTCTTCGCTTTAGGTTATAGCGAGAAGATATTCTGCTAAATTTTACTGGAGATTTTAAAAAAGTGCGTTTCAGGTTATTTGCATTTTCATCATAATAGCCAGAGATTTTTTCTAATGAATCTGAAGAAAATTTAAACGCATACAGTGGTTTACCGTGATGCTCAAAATAAGCAGCTTTTATTTCTTGAAGACCTCCAGGGATGGTGTCGTTTATAAATTTTTCAGTATAAACTACTCTAAAGCGATCGCCTGGTTGTAATTTAAAAAAGTTGATAGTCCAAGCGTAAATATCTGCCAGCTGGTCTGTCATGTAAGGGCTTAAGTTTTGCTCTTCCATAGTTGCTGAAAGTGAACTTGTAATTACACCCGAAGCTTCTCGCTCTTCGTATCTAACGGGTTTTTGAAAATTCCCAATTGAAATGGTATCTCTAAAATCTACAACTGCGTAATCTATCTTATTGGTTTCGTATATAAAAACAGCTGTTTTATTTACAGAGTCTTTAGATTTAAGAATTACATAGGGTTTACCAATTCTTATTTTGCGTACATCAAAGCTATCACGGAATTTTGTAGCAACCTCCATGATTTTATCCTGAGACACACCATTGGCATAAAGAATATCACCAAAAGTATCGCCTTTACGAATGGTATCACGTATTATATTAAAATCGTTAAGTATATAACCGTATTGTTTAATAATTAGTTCTTCAACTACTTCTGGAGTTTTAGTCAAATCTTTATTTTTGTTTTCACAAGAAGTGATAAACAAAATAAGGGTTAATACGGCGAAAATTAGATACTTCAATTTTGGGAGTTTTCGATATTATATTTTTATTAATCCACCAATATTTTGAAGGAATGTTGCAATCCTTTAAATTCAGTTAAAGTTGCTTTTAAGGATCCTACGGCTAAATCTGCTTGTATTAGCAATGGTATTTTGTTATTATCATCACTAACCCAGACCGTTAAACTTTCTTTCTCCTTAAAAACGCGACCCGATTGCACATAAGGCCTAAACATTAAGGTGCGAATACGTCCAAAATTAGTATCTAAAATTTCTTTACCAAGGAATTTTAACCTGAATTTGTAGTTTTCTTTGTCAAAAAACATATTTATTTCTACAACATCGCCCTCTTTAATGTTTTCGGTGTCCAATTTGTTCCGAAGGTAATAAAATGCCGAAACCATATCTTGCGTATCTTTTGGGAATGATAACTCTGTGGTTTCATTATGTTTTTTATCGTTTACTGTAGCTTTATTGTTGAAATGGTTAAAATCTATCTGAATATCTTTAGTGTAACCCCCTTCATCAATTTTACGGATGAAACGATATGGAATATTTTTTTGCTTGTCTATGTAGGATTGATAGTCGTCTTCAATATTAAAGAACCATTTTGACATACCCACGGTTTCTCCATAACCACGTACGTGAAAAACATCTTTTCCATTTATGGTGGCATTTTTAACTTTTAAAGTAGCATAACCTGCTGTAACAAAACCATAATGAACGCGAAATTTAAAATATTCACCATCGCCATAGGCTTTTTGTTGTGCTGAAAGGATATATATATTTGAAAAAATAAATAAAAGCGTGAGCAGCTTTTTCATAAATTGAAACTTAAAGGATTTTAGGTTTAAAAATACAACTACCATTCCAAAAAAAATAAACCTCATCTTTAAAACAATGAGGTTTATATAATGTTACATTTATAAAGTTCCTCTTTGTGCTTGTTCTCGTTCTATGGATTCAAAAAGTGCTTTGAAGTTTCCAGCTCCAAAACCTTTTGCGCCCATACGTTGAATGATTTCAAAAAATAATGTTGGTCGGTCTTCCAAAGGTTTTGTGAATATTTGTAACAAATAACCATCTTCATCAGCATCTATCATAATCGCAAGCTTTTTAAGCTCGTTTATGTCTTCTTTCATCATATTCATATGATCTCCTAAACGCTGTGGAATTTCATCATAATAAGCTTGTGGCGGTGGTGGCAAAAATTCTATTCCACGCTCTTTTAGCTGACTTACTGTTTTAATGATATCGTCCGTAGCAACTGCTAAATGCTGTACTCCAGAATCTTCATAAAAATCTAGATATTCTTCGATTTGCGATCTTTTAATCCCTTTGGCTGGTTCGTTTATAGGGAATTTGACACGTCCATTGCCATTGCTCATCACTTTACTCATTAATGCTGAATATTCTGTGTGAATCTGTTTATCATCAAACGAAAGGAAGTTTACAAAACCCATTACGTCTTCATACCATTTTACCCATTTGTTCATCTGGCCCCAACCTACGTTGCCCACCATATGGTCTATATATTTTAGACCTGTTGGGGTTGGGTTATAATCACTTTTCCACTCGCGGAAACCTGGTAAAAATGTTCCGTTGTAGTTTTTGCGCTCTACGAACATATGCACGGTTTCTCCATAGGTATATATTCCACTTCTTACTACTTCACCGTGTTCGTCTTTTTCTACGGTTGGTTCTATATAGGGCTTTGCGCCACGTTTTGTGGTTTCTTCAAAAGCACTTCTGGCGTCATCCACCCATAGAGCGATTACTTTTACACCATCTCCATGTTTTACGATGTGGTCGTTGATAGGTGATTTGCTGGTTAAAGGCGTGGTTAAAACAAGTTTTATTTTATCTTGTTTAAGCACATAACTTACAGAATCTCGTGAACCTGTTTCCAAACCTTTGTAGGCGTATGATTGAAACCCGAATGCAGTTTTATAGAAATGGGCGCTTTGTTTTGCGTTACCCACGTAGAATTCTACATAATCTGTTCCTAATAAAGGCAGAAAATCTTCTGCGCCTTCAAAAATTTTCTCTAAGCCGTAATCGACTGATTTTACTTCTTTTTTACTCATAATTTAAATCTTTAAAATTTTAAGTTCTTAGGATTTTGTCTAGAATCCCAAACCTTAAGAACTTCCAGTATATTCTCTTTTATTCTATAGACTAATTTAAAATCTTTTACAATCTGAATTCTCACATCAATCAATTCAGTCTTAACACCTGCCAAAGGGTATATTGCTGCAATCTTTAAAGCTTCATTAAAAAGCTTTTCCAACTTTTGAGCATATAAAATAGATTTATTTCCATTGGTCCAATATTCATAAATTGCTAATTTATCTTGAGTGGCTCTTATAGTCCAGCGGATTTCTCTTGCAACCATTCAGCAATCAATTTTTCTGATTCTTTTTGGGTATAATATTTACCATTATCTGCCTCTACAACTGCTTCCTTTACTTGTTGCAATTCAATAGGAGAAAATTTATACGTTTTTTCAAAATCCTTTTCAATAGAAATTAGACTGTATATTTCATTCAAAATAGCTTCATCCTCAATGGAATTTACCTGCTCTATTATTTTCTGCTTTACTGTCATATTTTGAAAAATTTAAGTCTACCAATAACTTGTTTTTACTCATATAATGCTGGCGATGAATTGCGCACCTAATGTAAACTGCAACTGCATACCACTTATTACTTTTCAAGCCAACTTTGATAGTACGTGCCATCTGAAAGTTTCATTCCATCTTCGGTTACTTGTAGGGGTTTAAAAGTATCTACCATTACAGCCAATTCTTGTGTTTCCGTTTTCCCAATACTACGTTCGGCAGCACCTGGGTGTGGACCGTGTGGAATTCCAGCTGGGTGTAGTGTTATTTGCCCTGCTTCAATATCGTTTCTACTCATAAAATCTCCATCTACATAATACAACACCTCATCGCTATCTATATTGCTGTGGTTGTATGGTGCGGGAATGCTCAACGGATGATAATCATAAAGTCTTGGCACAAAACTGCATACTACAAATGCAGCAGTTTCAAAAGTTTGATGAACAGGTGGCGGTTGATGAATTCTGCCTGTAATTGGTTCAAAATCGTGTATTGAGAATGCATACGGAAAGTTGTAGCCATCGTAACCTACAACATCAAAGGGATGCGAGGCATATATCATTTCAAAAATTTCACCTTGTTTTTTCACTTTTACTAAAAAATCTCCTTTCAGATCGTGAGTTTCTAGTTCTTGTGGTTTGCGGATGTCTCTTTCACAGAATGGTGAATGTTCCAACAACTGCCCAAACCAATTTCTATAACGTTTTGGGGTATAAATAGGTGGTCTAGATTCTACAATAAATAGGCGGTTGTCTTCGGTGTCAAAATTTATTTTATAAATTATGCCGCGTGGTATTAAAAGATAATCACCGTATTTAAAATCTAAGTTTCCTAGAAAGGTTCGTAACTTACCAGTGCCTTTGTGAATGAAAATAAGTTCATCGGCATCTGTATTTTTATAAAAATAGTCTTTTTGAGATTGCTGAGGTGCGGCAAGAATGATACTACAATCGCTATTGGTTAACACCGTTTTTCGGCTGTCTAAATAATCTTTTTCTGGTTTTACATCAAAACCTTTTAGTCTCAACGATTCCATATTATTGGAACGTGCTATCTTGGGAGTGACGTCGTATTGCTTTTTAATTTCCTTTACTTGGGTAGGTCTGTATTGGTGGTATATATTGGAATACATACCATCAAAACCTACTGTGCCGAAAAGCTCTTCAGAATAAAGGCTTCCATCTGGTTTTTTAAATTGAGTATGGCGTTTAGGCGGTATTTTGCCCAGTTTATGGTAGAAAGGCATTTTCTTTTGAATTATTGGATTACAAAGTTTATGAGTTAATTACGTATCCGTTTTATATAAATAAATTGATAAGCAATTAACTCTTTCCCCACAAATATCGGAAAAATATACTGTTCTGTAACATAAGAAAATATTAAAACCTATAACCCAATGCTACATACCATTCACTTTTATCTCGTTCTGGAGAATAGGAGTACTTTATTTCCATAGGACCTAATATCGTCTCTAAACCATACCCAGCAGAAAAACCTGAATAATCTAAGCCGTCAATCCACTTACCATCCTCGAAAAGATCATTACCAACATTGGCAATATTTGTAGAAATATTGATGTGATTTTTTCTGAAAATTTCATAATCGAAGGTAATTGAAGATTTTAAATAAGTATTTCCACGTAATGAAATTGCTTCATAGCCTTGAAATGGTATAATGTTGTTCATCTCCTTAAAACCATAACCTCCCAAAGTAAAGTCCAACGATGTGGTTTTTGTACCCCCCAATTTAAAACCACCTTCAGTAGTAAAATGAGCAAAAAACTTATCAAACAATGTATGCGCGTAACCAATTTTAGCTTTGGCAATAGAAAAAGGTTCGAATTCTTTATTTCGTCCATTTGCTAATAAGTACCAATGGAAATCGCCAGAGAAGTATGCTCCGCTTTTTGGAAAAAAAATATTGTCGTAAGTATCATATTTCAAGCGACCAAATGCGCTATAATAGTTGGTGCTTTCAAGAATGGTGCGAGGAAGATCATTTTCATCTGTGCCTATGGTTTCAGATAAATAACGAAGATATTTATGCTCTCCTCCTAAACTGATAATAAAAGTTCTACGGAAAAGTGTTTCAAAATAAAGCTGATTAGTAAAATCGCTGTAATCAATCGTTATATTGTTAATAGGCATTGAAAGTTCTGCTGTTAAATCTGGCTCAACAAAATTCAGAGGCACATCTGCTTTAAAAAAATGATAATTAGATTTGAAGCCCACACTCCAATAAAAACCTTTATCTATATAATATTCAAAATTATAGCGCAGATTGTCCCCAGCAATTAAATCTAGCGAAGCAATGTCGTTATTGGTAAAAAGTCTTTTTCGGGTAATGTTAACCAATGCCGCAGTTCTGAAAAGATTGTCATAATGTGCTCCAAATCGAAGTGACATACGCGATTTACTTTCACGTAGATCAAGCAACAAAGTATCCTCCTGGTTTTCATTTTCAAAAAAACGATAATTTATATCTTGAAAATTACCAGTGGCGGAGAGGTTATTAATGCCTTTACTGAAATTTCCGTAAGTTACTTTGTCAGGAGTACGTAGTTTTAATTTACCCAATACGTAACTGCGTGTATAGTTTTTAATGCCCTCAATTTTCACTTCTTTTATATAAATTGTATCACGGGGTTCGAATTTTATTTTCTCCTTTTGTACTTGTTTTTGCTGGGAAGCTAATTTTGTGAGTTGTTCCCGATAGTCATCTGCGGCATCAACACCAGATTGAACAATTTTTTTTCCTGCATCAAAAGAAACCACTGAAAAATTCTTAATGTTTGGATGAATATAAATATCTGCTTTTTTGCGTTTTTCTATCATGTCGTTTATGGTATGATAGTTATTTATTTGCACCAAAACATCTAATGCAGATTTTAAATTGTCTCGACTTTTAAGACTGTCTTGAACGTCTACACCAATTATAATGTCCATTCCTTTTGCCTTAACTTCGGATATTGGATAATTATTCACCACACCACCATCTATTAGCATTTGGTCATTAATTGTCACCGGACTAAAAAGCGATGGCAAAGCCCCACTAGCAGTAACTGCTCGTGGAAGATAGCCACGATCCAGAATAACCATTTTTCCATTTTCAACATTTGTTGCAACGCAGAAAAATGGAATGGGAAGTTCGCTAAAATCTGAAATAGTACTTACGTGATTTGTTAATTTTGAAAGCAGATTGTAGACATTCTGTCCTTTAGAAAGACTTGATGGAAAACCAATTTTAAATTTATCAAATGGCAGCACTAAAGCGTATTTTTCAGATTCTTCTTTTTCATAAAACGTTTTTGAACCTCGAGGTATATTGTCCTGTATTAATGTGCTAAAATCTGTTTCTCTAAAAATGCTGTCTAGTTGTTTTGCAGAATAACCCGAGGCATAAAGCGCACCAATAATAGCACCCATACTTGTACCACCAATATAATCTATACGCACTCCAGATTCTTCTATAACTTTTAAAGCACCAATATGCGCTAAACCTTTGGCACCACCGCCACTAAGCACAAGTCCCACTTTTAAATCTTGCTTGTCCTTTTCTTGTGAAAACGAAAGCGTTACTGTTATTAAGAATACTATTAAAAATATTTTATTCATTATTCTTAGTTGTCGGTTATTTTTTCTGGTCTTTCGTTTTTCACATTTTGAAAATGTGTTACCAATTTCTTAGCTCGGCTCGCTCCTACAACTTTTGAAAGCTCCTCAAAACTAGCCGATGCTATACGTTTGGTGCTTTTAAAATGCTTTAACAATTCAACTATTGTTTTGTCGCCAATTCCTGTAATGGTTTCTAACTCGGTGTTCAACGCTTGTTTGCTGCGTTTGCTGCGGTGAAATGTAATTCCAAAACGGTGGGCTTCGTTCCGCAATTGTTGAATAATTTTTAGAGTTTCACTCTTTTTATCCAAATACAGCGGGATGGGATCATCGGGATAAAACAGCTCTTCCAAACGTTTGGCAATTCCTATTATTGCTATTTTCCCGCGCAATTCAAGCGCATCCAATGCTTTTAACGAACTAGATAATTGTCCCTTCCCTCCATCTATGATGATTAGTTGGGGCAATGGTTGCTCCTCTTCTAGCAATCTTTTGTAACGACGATAGACCACTTCTTCCATTGAAGCAAAATCGTCTGGGCCTACCACAGTTTTAATATTGAATTTACGATAATCTTTCTTGCTCAGTTTTCCATCTTTGAAAACCACGCAGGCCGCAACTGGGTTTGTACCTTGAATGTTACTATTGTCAAAACATTCTATATGTCGTGGTTCTTCTGAAAGGCGAAGATCTTTTTTCATTTGCGCCATTATTCGCTTTTCGTGACGGTCTGGATCTACAATTCTTGCTTGCTTAAATTTTTCCATTCGGAAATACTTCGCGTTTCTTTCAGAAAGGTCCAAAATTGCTTTTTTATCGCCCAATTTCGGCACGTGTACTTTTATGTCTTCACCTAATTCTACTTCAAAAGGTAAGTATATTTCGTTTGAAAGCGAGTTGAAACGCTGTCTAATTTCCACAATAGCAAGCTGAAGCAATTCTTCATTAGTTTCGTCTAACTTCTTTTTTATTTCCAAAGTGTGCGACCGAATAATTGCGCCATGCGAAAGCTGTAGAAAATTGACATACGCATAACTTTCATCCGAAATTATTGAAAACACATCTACATTATTAATTTTTGGATTTACCACAGTACTCTTACTCTGGTAGTTCTCCAAAACATCAATCTTTTCTTTTACGCGCTGGGCTTCTTCAAATTTTAAATCGGCCGCCAATTCCTTCATTTGACTTCTAAATTTATAAAGTGAATCTTTAAAATTCCCCTTTACAATATTGCGAATGGCTTCAATATTGTCGTGATATTCCTTTTCAGAATAAAATCCTTCACAAGGTCCCAAACAGTTTTCCAAATGGTACTCTAAACAGACTTTATATTTCCCTGCCTTAATTTTTTCTTCTGAAAGGTCATAATTACACGTACGTAAAGGGTAAAGACCTTTAATTAAATCGAGCAGCGTGTGCACGGTTTTCATACTGGTATATGGCCCAAAATATTCGGAACCGTCTTTAATCATTCTGCGTGTGGGGAAAACCCTAGGGAAACGTTCGTTTTTAATGCAGATCCACGGATAGCTTTTATCGTCTTTCAGCAACACATTGTAGCGCGGCTGATATTTTTTTATCAAATTATTTTCTAGCAAAAGCGCATCGGTTTCCGTCTTAACTACGATGTGCTTTATAGTCTCAATTTTCTTTACAAGAATTCGAGTTTTACCATTATCTTGCTGTTTGTTAAAATAGGACGCAACTCGTTTTTTTAAGTTTTTCGCTTTACCTACATATAGCAATTTCCCGTCTTTATCGTAATATTGATACACACCAGGCGAATCGGGAAGTGTTGAGATTTGAAGCGTTAACGAAGCATTAGCCATAGCCTCAAAGATACTTGCTATTTTGTTTTTCTGAGAATTATTCCGCTATCAATAATTGTTAAGAAACGGTTAAAGGAGTGCTTTTAAAAATCCAAGCTTACAAAAGTGCCTGAAAGTAATTCTCATATTTCTTTTAAAAAGTATTTCGTGCTTTTTCTTTCCGTTTTGTATTTGCTAAATCCTATGCAAAAAACAAATCTCAGAAGGAATGCATACACTTTCGCATGCAATAGCGCATACAGATACTTCGCATCATCAAGAAGATCACTTATCGGGTCACGAACACTCGCATGAACATGAATTGATAACATTTTTCTCTAAAATATTTTCTTCTGAAGAAAAAAGCGACGATCACGAAGGAGCGTTTTTTAATTATACTTTAGACAAACATTTTGCGCAGGATTATCCAACCATAGATTTTAAATTTAAACCAAATATACTCACTCCATTTAGGTAGTGAAATCTTGGATTCCCGAAAACCTAAATGGAGTGAGTATATTAACTTTTAAAAGCTAACTTTCTCTAAATCCAAGTATGGCAATTATACGCTATTTTTAAACCCCCTCACCTCCAATTATTTCCATAAATTTTAGAATTGTTGATAACCATTTAACAACAAAATTAGGTTGCAATCAAAACACATTGATTAAATTTTCATCTTTATACTTCATTTATTTTTCTAAATTTTAGTTCTAGTTCCCATGGAAATTACCCACGTTATAAAAAGAGACTTCACTACGAAACTCTTTCACTTACAAAAGATTACAGAAGCAATTTTGAAGGCGATGACCGCTGCAAAACACGGCGAACCAGAAGATGCACAACGTATTTCTGAAAATGTTTATGAAGCACTTCTAGAAAGAAAAAGACTAGATGAGAAATATATTCCTACTGTAGAGGAAGTGCAAGATTTCGCAGAAAACAAATTGATGGAAAGCGGTTTTTTTGATGTTGCAAAAGGATATATTCTCTACAGAAATCAGCAGACTCAAAAACGTAAACTAAATATATTTGAAAAACGCATCAATTTAAAACCATACGAATATCCAGCACTTTATGAATATGTACCGGCTATTCGTCATTCATATTGGATACACACAGAATTTAACTTTACAAGCGATATTCAAGATTTTAAAACTCGCCTAACAGAAGTTGAGCGCAGTGCAATTAAAAATACAATGCTTGCCATTTCTCAAATTGAAGTAGCAGTAAAAGGTTTTTGGGGCGATATTTACCATAGAATGCCAAAACCAGAAATTGGTTCGGTAGGCGCAACTTTTGCTGAAAGTGAAGTTCGCCATCACGATGCCTATTCACATCTTCTAGAAATATTAGGTCTTAATGAAGAATTTAAAAACTTAAAGAAAAAACCTGTAATTATGATGCGGGTTCACTATTTGGAAACCGCTCTTAAAAATGCCAAAAGCGAAGACAATAAAGAGTATGCCGAGTCAATTTTACTGTTCTCCCTTTTTATAGAACACGTTTCGTTATTCTCACAATTCTTGATTATCATGGCTTTTAACAAACATAAAAATATGTTTAAAGGTATTTCAAATGTTGTGGAAGCTACCTCAAAAGAAGAGCAGATTCACGGCGATTTTGGAATTGATATTATTAAAATAATTAAAGAAGAAAATCCAGAATGGTTTGATGATAGCTACAACAGCATGATTCAAGAAATGTGCAAAGAAGCCTTTACTGCTGAAAGTAGAATTGTGGATTGGATTTTTGAAGATGGCGAGCTTGACTTCTTACCAAAAGCGGTTGTAAATGAATTTATAAAAAACCGTTTCAACAACTCGCTTGAAAGTATAGGAATAGAAAAAATATTTGAGGTAGACGAAAGCCTTTTAGTACAGACCGAATGGTTTGATGATGAAATTATCGGCACCAAGCACGGCGATTTCTTCGTAAAGCGTTCTATCAACTACAGCAAAAGAACCCAAAGTATAACCAGTGATGACCTATTTTAAATGAACGACCAAAATCTAAATATCGACACTCAGACTTCAAAAACAAATTCAGAAACTGACAATCTTGTAAACGCTCGAAAAGAAGCGCTTCATCGTACTGAAGAAAAACAATCAGAAGGCTTTGAATGGCTTAACAAACACAGTCGTGACTTCTTAAACTCTGGTTATCTTACACCAGGCATAACTGCTGAAGGACGCATTCGCGAGATTGCAGACAGAGCGGAAAAAATATTAGGTATCTCTGGATATTCAGACAAGTTTTTTGGTTACATGTCTGAAGGTTTTTTCTCTTTAGCATCACCAGTTTGGTCCAATTTCGGGAAAGAAAGAGGGCTTCCAATTAGTTGTTTTGGATCGCATGTATCGGATGATATGGGTAATATTCTATACACCCAATCTGAAGTAGGTATGATGTCTAAACTTGGGGGAGGAACCTCAGGGTATTTTGGGAAAATTCGTCATCGCGGGGCCGAAGTAAAAAACAATGGACAAGCTTCTGGAGCGGTACATATCATGCAGTTGTTTGAGTCTATGGTGGATGTAGTGAGCCAAGGTTCAGTAAGACGAGGTCGTTTTTCACCTTATTTGCCAGTTGAACATCCAGATATTATGGAGTTCTTAGAAATTGGCACAGAAGGAAACCCAATTCAAGAACTAACTCACGGTGTTACAGTAACCAATCAATGGATGGAAGAAATGATAGCCGGCGATGAAGAAAAACGTTCTATTTGGGCAAAAGTGCTTCAACGAAGAAGTGAAATGGGCTATCCATATATTTTCTTTAAAGACAATGCCAATAACGCGGCTGCCGATGTTTATAAGGATAAAGACCTTCCAATTTATGCTAGTAACCTTTGTACTGAAATAATGCTACCATCAAATGATGATTGGTCGTTTGTATGCGTACTGTCTTCGGTTAACGTATTACATTATGATAAGTGGAAAGATACCGATGCCGTGGAAACTATGGTTTATTTCTTAGATGCTGTTATTACTGAATTTATTGATAAACTAGAAGACTACCGTGATTCTGAAAGCCGTGAAGATCGTCAGACTTTCCTATTTATGGAAAGAGCTTACAATTTTGCGAAAGACAATCGCGCTTTAGGTCTTGGTGCTTTAGGTTGGCATTCATTATTACAATCGAAAATGCTTCCTTTGAACAGCGCAAAAGCGTATGACTTAAATAGTGAGATATTTAAGGTTATCAAAGAGAAATCTTATAAAGCTTCGGAAGAATTAGCTGAAATGTTTGGCGAGCCAGAAGTATTAAAAGGCTATGGAAGACGTAATGCAACCCTTAACGCGATTGCACCCACAACTTCATCAGCCTTTATATTAGGGCAAGTTTCTCAAGGTATTGAGCCAATATGGTCTAATATATATGTGAAGGATATTGCGAAGATAAAAACCACGATTAAAAATTCATACTTAGAGGAATTATTAGAAGAAAAAGGCAAAAACACAACTGAAGTTTGGCACAATATAAGAAGTCAAGACGGCTCGGTTCAACATCTTGATTTTTTAACTGAAGAAGAAAAAGACGTGTTTAAAACGTATTCTGAAATAGATCAAATGGATTTAATATACCAAGCAGCAAACCGTCAAAACCATATTGACCAAGGCCAATCGGTAAATATTATAGTGCATCCAGAAATGCCAGTTAAAGAGATAAATAAAATTCACGTTACCGCTTGGAAACTAGGGTTAAAATCGCTGTACTACCAACACAGTATGAATGCCGCTCAAAAGTTTGCACAGAAAAAAGACTGTGCAAGTTGTGAGGCATAATTATATAATTTAGGAAGTATACTCACTCCATTTAGGTTTTCGGGAATCCAAGATTTCACCACCTAAGTTAACCGATTAATAATCAATCATTTAGCATTATTTTTTCTTGGTGTTGTCAATAC
>CAZFUX010000044.1:304-14414 GCA_964522085.1 uncultured Aequorivita sp. | reverse complement strand
AATTAACCCTAAAATACTGAATATACTGTTATTTACAAAGTGCCTAAGTCAATAAGTTTATCTAATAAAGTTTGCATTTTGTTACTGTTCCAATCTGCAGCACCTTCTTCATCTATAACTATTTCCCCAGATTTAGAAATTACGTAGGTAGTTGGCAGCACTTGAGATTGCAATTGTTTTGACGCCTCATATTTTTGAATAAAAATGGGGAATGAGTATTCATTCTTTTCCATAAAATTTTCAATCTTTTCAGGTTCTTCGGAAGTAACAAAATAGAAATCTACTTTGTCACCATAACTAGCATATAACTTCTGAAACGAAGGCATTTCGGCAACACAGGGCGGACACCAGGTTGCCCAAAAATTTACGATTATAACTTTCCCTTTTGATTGTGAAAAATTAATTTCTTCAGAATTTAACTCCTTTAAATTCCAATTGTAATCTTGAAGTGTTTCTCGTTCAGCTTCAGTTTTTTCTGAAGCTGAAAAAGAAATAAGCCGTTGCACAAAAACCTGTATTGGCATTCGTGTTTGGGGAAGTATCAATAAAGCAACAAATGCAAAAAATATTATGTTGGACCAATGTTTTTTTAGAAAGGGAGTCATACTTTTATTATATAAAAAAACCTCATAAATCTTAAAGACGTATGAGGTTTAAGTTTACTTTATTACTATCTAAGCGTTCTGCTTTTTAATTAAATTTAAAGCAGAGCCTTCACGATACCATTTAATTTGTGCATCGTTGTAGGTGTGATTTACTTTAATCGTGTCTTTACTACCATCTTTATGAACTATTTCAATAGTCAATGGTTTATTGGGAGCAAAGTCTGCTATATCCACAAAATTAAAGGTGTCGTCTTCTTGGATTAAATCGTAATCTGCTTCATTAGCAAATGTTAATCCTAACATTCCTTGTTTCTTCAAGTTTGTTTCGTGGATTCTAGCAAAGGATTTCACCAAAACTGCTGCAACTCCTAAAAATCTTGGTTGCATAGCTGCGTGCTCACGAGAAGAACCTTCACCATAGTTATGGTCGCCCACAACAATCGTTTTTATTCCTTTCTTTTTATATTCACGCTGTACATCTGGTACTCCGCCGTATTCATCTGTTAATTGATTTTTTACAAAATTTGTCTTTTTATTGAAGGCATTTATCGCACCAATTAAAGTGTTATTTGCAATATTGTCTAAATGTCCACGGTAACGTAACCACGGTCCTGCCATAGAAATATGGTCGGTAGTACATTTTCCGAAAGCTTTAATTAACAATTTCATTCCTTGCAATTCAGAATCTTTAAGCGGTACAAAAGGTTCTAACAACTGAAGACGTTCACTATCATTAGCAACTTTTACATCTACGGAACTTCCGTCTGCTTTTGGCGCTAAATAGCCATTGTCATCAACCTCAAAGCCTTTTGGAGGTAATTCTAATCCTACTGGTTCGTCAAGTTTTACTTCTTGTCCATCTTCATTTATAAGTGTATCATTCATCGGGTCAAAATCCAAACGACCTGAAATTGCTATAGCGGCAACCATTTCTGGTGAGCCTACAAAAGCGTGCGTATTTGGATTACCATCGGCACGTTTTGAGAAATTACGATTAAATGAGTGTACAATCGTATTCTTTTCATCGTCTTTTCTATCACTTCTATCCCACTGACCAATACAAGGTCCGCAAGCATTTGTAAAGATTGTTGCGCCAAGGTTTTCAAAAACATTTAGCAATCCGTCACGTTCTGCTGTAAAGCGAATTTGCTCTGAACCTGGATTAATTCCGAAATCACTCTTCGGTTTTAGTTTTTTATCGACTGCCTGTTGTGCAATGGAAGCAGCTCTAGATAGATCTTCATATGAAGAGTTTGTACAAGAACCTATTAAGCCCCAATCAACTTTAATTGGCCAATCGTTTTTCTTTGCTTTTTCACCTAATTCGCCAACCGGAGTTGCTAAATCTGGTGTAAAAGGTCCGTTTAAATGTGGGCGAAGTGTATTTAAATCAATTTCAATTACTTGATCAAAATATTTTTCTGGGTTATCATAAACTTCATCATCACCTGTTAAGTATGGTCTAATTTTATTGGCTTCATCTGCAATATCTTCACGATCTGTAGCACGAAGGAAACGTTCCATAGAATCATCATAGCCAAAAGTTGAAGTTGTAGCTCCAATTTCGGCACCCATATTACATATTGTTCCTTTTCCTGTACAAGAAAGATTTTTTGCGCCTGGCCCAAAATATTCAACTATAGCGCCAGTTCCACCTTTTACGGTTAGGATTCCAGCCACTTTAAGAATCACATCTTTTGAAGCTGTCCAGCCGTTTAATTCGCCTGTTAATTTAACACCTATCAGCTTTGGGAACTTTAATTCCCAAGCCATACCAGCCATTACATCTACTGCATCTGCTCCACCAACTCCAATGGCAACCATACCTAAACCACCTGCATTTACAGTGTGGCTATCGGTACCAATCATCATTCCGCCAGGAAAGGCGTAGTTTTCTAAAACAACTTGGTGAATAATTCCTGCTCCTGGTTTCCAAAATCCAATTCCGTATTTATTTGAAACTGATTCTAAAAAGTCGAAAACTTCGTTACTGGTTTCATTTGCACGCTTTAAATCTAGCGCTGCACCTTGCTTTGCCTGAATTAAGTGATCACAGTGTACCGTAGTTGGCACTGCAACTGTTTTCTTACCTGCTTGCATAAATTGAAGCAAGGCCATTTGTGCGGTTGCATCTTGACAAGCAATTCTATCTGGAGCAAAATCTACATAGTCTTTTCCGCGTTGGAAAGCTTTGTTAGGATTGCCATCCCAAAGGTGGGAGTAAAGTATTTTTTCTGAAAGTGTAAGAGGTTTTCCAGTGATTTCACGTGCTTTATCTACACGTTCTGCCATCTGGGCATACACCTTTTTAATCATATCAATATCAAAAGCCATAGTTGTGTTTTTTAGTATTGCGAATTTACAAAATTTTGGAATAATTAAAAAATATTTACTAGAAATGCTTGTTTAGTGAATATAATTCGATAAAAAGAAGCCTAAACTGATAATAATTGCTGATTCAGTAATTATAATTATATAAAATTAAGGATTTCTAAATATTCTTTAGTGTAGATTTTGAAGAAATTAATAGATAAGCTTCAGTAAAAATTAAAACAGGCTTTTAATTATTTCTTCAATACTTAAACCTTCAGCTTCTGCTTTGTAATTTTTAATTAATCGGTGTCTTAAAACTCCAATTGCAGCCTTCTGTACATCTTCAATATCTGGTGAAAATTTACCGTGCAATGCAGCATTTGCTTTTGCTGCCAAAATTAAGTTTTGTGAAGCTCTTGGTCCTGCTCCCCAATCAATGTAGTTTTTAACCATTTCAGAAGCTGTCGAGCTATTTGGGCGAGTTTTTCCGACCAATGTTACAGCGTATTCCACAACATTATCTGCTACAGGAATTCTTCTAATTAACTGTTGAAAATCTATAATTTCTTGGGCAGTAAAAAGGGCATTTACTTTTTGTGTTTCACCTGCTGTGGTTTGTTTTACAACTTCTACTTCTTCAGCAAAGGATGGATATTCTAAATTTATGGCAAACATAAAACGGTCTAACTGCGCTTCTGGTAATGGGTAGGTTCCTTCCTGCTCAATTGGGTTTTGTGTTGCCAAAACGAAATAAGGCAAATCTAACTTGTAGTGGTGACCTGCAACTGTTACGGAGCGTTCTTGCATTGCTTCTAAGAGTGCGGCTTGTGTTTTCGGCGGCGTTCTGTTAATTTCATCTGCAAGAATAATATTAGCAAAAATTGGCCCTTTTATAAATTTGAATTCGCGGTCTTTATCCAAAATTTCGGAACCCAAAATATCACTAGGCATTAAATCTGGTGTAAACTGTATTCTTTTAAATTGAAGTCCGAGTGTTTGTGCAACTGTATTAACCAATAAAGTTTTAGCAAGTCCAGGAACACCTATAAGTAATGCATGACCACCTGAAAACACGGCAAGTAAAACTTGCTCAACCACTTCATCTTGACCTACTATTACCTTTTTTATTTCTTGCCTAAGGGCGTTATATTTTAAAACTAATTGCTTTACGGCTGCTACGTCTGACATATTTTTTCGCTATTATTTTTTCATCCAATCTCCTGCAAAGTCGCAATCTTGGTAGTCTTGATTGATGCTAATATACGTATCTTTTATTTTCTGGTTCTGCCACTTATTGATAACCTTAATTTGCTTTTCGCGAAGCGCAAGTTGTTTTATGCGCTCGTAATCTTTTGCATAATCAGCTTTATGCTCTTCGTATTTTTTTGTAACAGTAAGTATTTTTAAACTACTCTTTCCTGTACGGTCGCGATCTGTAAATACATCTGAAACCTCTCCTTCTTTCAAATTATATACTTGAGCGCTAAGCGTAGGGTCCATTTTTGTAAGATCGAATTTAGTGTCGAAATTAACAGGGTTTATTAATTGACCTCCATTATTACGAGTTTCTTTGTCGTCACTATTTTTAATGGCAGCTTCGGCAAAAGTGGTTTCGGCAGTATCTATTTCGGCTTTTATTGCTTCAATTTTTTTCTGTGCTGCATCAATAGATTTTTGTGATACTTCAGGGAACAATAAAATATGTCGCACATCGACTTCTTGCCCACGGATTTTTTCAACATACAAAACGTGGTAGCCGAATTCAGTTTCAAAAGGTTCGCTAATTTCTCCTTCTAATAAAGAAAATGCTTGGTCCTTAAACTCCTTAGCCCATGGCGAATCTCTTTTCACCCCAGTATAAAGCCCTCCCTTAGAAGCTGAACCGGGATCTTTAGAATACAATACTGCTTTGGTAGAAAAGCTGACACCATTGTCTATTATATCTGCACGCATTGCGTTTAACTTTGATATTACTTCGTCTATTGCTTGTTGTGAAATTTTTGGGTCTATAACTAATTGTGCTACTTCTATTTCTGCTCCAAAAACAGGTCGTTCATCTTCTGGAATGCCAAAGAAAAAAGTTCTTACCTCTTCGGGTGTAACTTCTACTTTTTCAACCACTTTTTGTTGCATTAAACTTGCCAGCTTAATGTTTTTATTGGCTTCAAAAAGTTCACTTCTAAGTTGAGCCATATTGTCTTTTCTGTAATATGCTGCTACTTTTTCTTCGCTACCCAGTTCGCTAACCATATATTGTATTTGCTGGTCTATCATTCCATTTATTTCAGCATCTGGAACCAAAATACTATCTTGTTTTGCTTGGTGTGCGTATAGTTTGTCTTCCATTAATTTACCCATTAATTGGCAACGGGTAATCTCTTCTATGGACATTCCTTGGGATTGCATTTCTACATAGGCTTTGTCTATATCGCTATCTAGTATAACGTACTCGCCCACTACTGCACTAACGCCTTCTGCTTTATATTTTTTAAAAGGTTTTAATGTATCGCGTTGTTTCACTTGTTGTACAACAAGCGAATCATTGCTTTTTACCACACCAGTACTATCGGGCTCCAAAACAATTTGGGCCTGCATCATGGCAGTAGAAAATAGTAATATCAATAAAATCTTATTCCTTTTTATAGATTTCAAAATTATTTGTTTCAGTAGCATCTTTTGTAATATCTGTTTCTAACTTTTTTATACGTTCAAGCTTTCTTTTATTCAAAATAATTTGTTTTAAAGTAGGCTTAATATAGGAAAATGGCGCAGTATCGTTGGGGTTAAGCACATTTTCAATTTTCACCAAATATACTCCTAATGAATCTTGCAATTGTACAAAATTTGATTTTTTTAACACTTGACTATTATTGCCTTTTAAAACAGGTAGAACATTAAGAATAACGTCTTTTTTAACCCAAACGGAATCATTAAGATTTGATGATGAAAATTGATATTCTTGGCTGTTTAAAGATTTTCTATCCTTCTCATTGTAGCGATTCAATTTTTCCTTTACAGTTGCCAAACCTTCATAGTTTAGAGGAAGTTGAACATAACGAAGTTTAACAAGCTGATCTTTTTGTCTAAAATTTTCTTTGTTTTCCTCGTAATAATTTTGATATTCCTTTTCAGTAATAATACTGTCCAGCTGTTTGTCTACTATTACATTTTTGTAGGCTTCGGTTAGCAGGTCGTTTTTATATTCCTGTACTAATTTATCAAACTCTTCCAGTTTATCGCCTGAGAGGTTAATTTTTGCTTGGCCAATAAGTAACTGCTGAGTTGCCCAACGATTTATATAATTATTTACAATTAGGGTACTATCTTCTGGAGTGGTGTTTTCAGAAATTAATTTTTCTATATCGATTTGATATAAATAACTATCATTTACACGCGCAACGGCGTTTTGTTCAGCCTCTGGTGTAAAATAATTACAGGATACAAAAAATCCACAGCAAATAATTATAAATAGGAAGTATTTAATCACTTAAGTTGTCTCTTAACGCGTTTTAATGTTTTTTTATTTACTTCAACTTTATATTTTGAATGTAAGTTTTGCATCCAAGAAGCTTCAATATCGTTCTGGTAGTTGCTTAATACTTTTCCTTTAACATCTTCTAGCTTTTTTATTCTGGTAGGAATTGACTCTCTAATGAAAACTACAGCAAACGAATCATTATCAGGATAAATGGCTGAAATTCCTTTTTTAATTTCAAGATTTTCGGGGAGTTCGCGTTGATCAACTTCAAAAACACCAGAGGTTGTTAAAACATTTACTTTATTGTCTGTATTCAAGGTTTCTTTAATATCTTTCAAAGGTTTCCCTAGTCTTAACATTTTCTGAACTTGTTGTGCAAAATCTTCTGAAGTTGTTGCATAGATATCTGCATCTACACGCGCTTTAAATTGATAATTCTGCTTTGTTTTATCAAAATATTTTTGAAGCCCAATAGAATCATTTTTACCTTTTTGCCAAATGTTTTTATCCATAACATCAAATATTAGCAAACCATCACGGTATTCATTAAGAACAGAAGCATAAGCTTCATTATCACCTTCAAGTCTTTCTTTGAAATAATCTTTCAATTCATTTGTTTCAAATTCATCATAAAAATCAAATAACAACGTTTCTTTTTGTTTGTATGGTCGTGTCGTACTTTGACGTTCTGATATATATTTTGCAAATTCTTTATAGGTCACTTTTTTATCACCAATTGTAAAAAGTGTTTTGTTCTGATTATCCGCTATCGGCGTCATTACCCATTTTCTTTTAAAGATATCATCATTTAGATAAGTTTCAAAAAAAGGAGAATAGCTTTCGCCTTTTTTAAACCCATATTTATCTCTTATTTGTTTATTTACTGCGCTTGTAACAACTTTAGAACGGTCTCCTTCTTTTATTTTTTTGTCTAGCTCTTCTTTTTGTTGCTCAAAAGTACGATCAGAAAGTTTTTCTTCTAACTTAATAATGTGCCAGCCAAAACTGGTTTTAACAGGTTTACTAACGTCTCCCAGGGTTTTAAGTGCGTAGGCAGCATCTTCAAATTCAGGAGCTCTAAGTTGTCCTTTTGAAAATGGCTTCAATTTACCGTCCATAATGGCCGAATTTTTATCGTCGGAGAATTGCTTGGCTAGGCTTCCGAATGATTCTCCTTGTTTAACCATAGTATGAAGTTCATTGATGCGTTCCTCAGGATTAAAGTCGCGCGCACCTTTTTTATCTGAAATCATTATATGCGAAACGATAATTTCTGGCACCTTTGATCTTCTATCGTTTACTTTCAGTATATGATAACCAAAACTGGTTCGCACTATATCTGAAATTTCGCCAACCTTAGTTTTATAAGCCGCATTTTCAAACGGGTACACCATATTGAATACTGAAAAATAGCCCAAATCGCCACCTCTTTCCTTTGCACCTGGCTCCTCTGAAAGTGCTGCAAGTTTTGAAAAATCTTCACCTTTTAAAGCTCTTTCACGGATGGCCTTTATTTTTTTATAAGCAGCCAAAGTGTCTTGAGGTAAGGCTTCATAATCTACCTTAATTAATATATGCGAAGCATCAACCTCTTCTTTACCACGCTCAAAGGCCTCTTTTGCAAGTGTCTCGGTCACTTGGTCTTCAAAAAGATAATTTCTAGAAAGCTGGTCTCTGTATTTTATAAATTCTTTTTTGTAATTCTCATCTTTGTCTAAACCCTGTGCTTGGGCTTCGGCTATTTTTAGTTTATAGTCTATAAAAAGTTGCAGATAACCATCTATATCTTTTTGAGACTCATCTTGAACCAAGTCTAGATTTTTTTTGTAAACTCTTTCAAATTCACTTGCATAAACGGGTTTGCCGTCAATGGTCAGTAATACTTCTTTTTTGCTTTGTGCAAAAACAGTTGTGGCACTAAAAAAGGCCAAAAGACATAGGGAAAGAAAATTTTTCATCTTAATTGAATATTTATTTTTAATGAAGCGTGGCAAAAATAACAAAAAGCTACGGGAATTAACACCAGAAAGTCAAACGAATTTTATTTTATTATAGTGTTTGTCTATCATAGAAATAACCATAAAACTGTATCTTGTGAAACTTTAAAAGTTAGGAATTAAATCCTATTTTTAGATGAAAAATTCAAAAAAAAGCATAAATGTCTGAAAGAATAAAGCTTATATGGGATTTTCATGGTCCAAATGCAAAACATATTGCAGTACATCACGCAAAGCATCTTACTGAATTTGCGGAATCTGAAAATTTAAAAAACTCATTTACTGGTCAAGAAGTAGTTACACCAATGCGCCATATTGCATTTATGGTAGTTGAAAAAAGCTTGATGAATACATTAAGAGAAACCCTAAAGCCTACTCGCGGGCAAATTTATGATGATCAGTAAAAGCCTAGGGCTTCATTTCTAAAAATTTATAGTAAATTTGCCGACTAATTTTTTTTTATAAAAACATACAAAATGAAATTTCTTAAAATTGCAGTTTTCTTTATTAGTCTCTCAACTTTTGCACAAGGTAAAGTGGGAGCTGTAGATGTAGAATATATTCTTTCTAGAATGCCTGAACTTACAGAAGTTCAAACCCTATTAAACACCTATGGAAGCCAGCTAGACACTGATCTGAACAAAAAAATAGATGAATACAAAAAACTTGCCGACGCCTATAAAACAAGTAAAGCAAGCTTTACTCCAGAACAGAAAAAAGAAAAGCAAACCGCATTAATAGAGTTGGATAAAGACATTCAAAAGTTTCAGCAAAATGGCACAAAACTTATGGATATAAAACAACAAGAATCTTTAAAGCCGCTTTATAGAAAAATAGGTGAAGCGTTGGATAAAGTTGCAAAAACTCAAAATTACACGCAAGTAATGCAAACCACGCAGGACATGGTTTACTTAGATTCTAATTATGATCTTACCGTTCCAATCCTTAAAGAGCTTGGCATTACAATTACTGCTGAAGAGGCGGGGGAATAATTAAAATTAAAAAAAACCGTAAAGCTTTTAGTTTCACGTTTTTTTATGACTTATTTTTTATTGCAAACTACCTACTATAATTAGGAGCTTCTTTAGTAATTGTTACGTCGTGTGGGTGGCTTTCATTAATACCTGAAGCTGTTATTTTTACAAACTTGCTGTTTTCTTTTAAAGCTTCAACATCTTTTGCACCACAATAGCCCATACCAGCACGAAGTCCGCCAATAAATTGGGTCATACTTTCTACTAACTCGCCTTTGTAAGGTACTCTTCCCACGATCCCTTCGGGTACTAATTTTTTAATATCGTCCTCAACATCTTGAAAATAGCGATCTTTACTTCCTTGCTTCATTGCTTCAACAGAACCCATTCCACGGTAGGATTTAAATTTTCTTCCTTCGTATATAATTGTTTCTCCTGGAGATTCTTTAGTTCCTGCCAATAATGAACCTAGCATAACACAATCTGCCCCAGCAGCAATTGCTTTTGGAATATCACCTGTGTAACGAATGCCGCCATCTGCAATTACGGGAATTCCGCTTCCTTTTATTGCTGCAGCAACTTCAAGTACCGCTGAAAATTGTGGAAAACCTACTCCAGCAACAACTCTTGTGGTGCAAATAGATCCTGGACCAATTCCAACTTTTACCCCATCAGCACCTGCTTCAACTAAATATTTTGCAGCAGCTGCGGTTGCTATATTTCCTACAATTACATCTAATTCTGGAAATCTATTTTTTACTTGTTTTAAAACTTCAACCACGCCTTTTGTATGACCGTGTGCGGTATCAATTATTACAGCATCTACCTGGGCGTTTACCAAAGCTTCTGCTCTTTCAACGGCATCGGCGGTTACGCCAAGTGCTGCTGCTACTCGAAGTCTACCGAATTGATCTTTATTAGCAATAGGTTTTTGGGTAAGTTTTGTTATATCTCTAAAAGTAATAAGCCCGAGAAGTTTACCTTCATTGCTTACTACTGGTAGTTTTTCAATTTTGTTTTTTTGAAGAATTATTTCTGCCTCTTTTAAAGAAGTTCCTTGAGCTACTGTAACCAAGTTTTCGGAAGTCATTACTTCGCTTAGTGGGCGTTTTAAATCTTTTTCAAAACGTAGGTCTCGGTTGGTAATAATTCCTATAAGTTTTCCAGCATCATCAATAATTGGAATTCCTCCAATGCTATATTCTCGCATTGTTTTTTGGGCATCACCCACAGTATTTCCTTTTTTCAAAGTTACGGGGTCTATTATCATTCCGCTTTCGGCACGTTTTACTTTTCGCACTTCGGCAGCTTGTTGCTCAATGCTCATATTTTTATGAAGCACACCAATACCACCTTCGCGAGCAATAGCAATAGCCATAGCACTTTCGGTAACGGTATCCATTGCTGCGGAAACGATAGGCACGTTTAGCTTAATATTTCGTGAAAATTTGGTGAAAATGGAGACTTCGCGAGGCAAAACGTCTGAATATGCGGGTACTAAAAGTAC
Organism: uncultured Aequorivita sp.; assembly: GCA_964522085.1. GTDB lineage: Bacteria > Bacteroidota > Bacteroidia > Flavobacteriales > Flavobacteriaceae > Aequorivita. The sequence continues at coordinate 3,540 of CAZFUX010000044.1, read as the reverse complement.
ATCGTCGTAAGTAAGGCCTTCTCCTAGAATCTTGTTTTCGTGTGCGGTCATTGCAATTAATTTGTCTTCCGAAGATTGCGAAAGTGGTTATGGATTAATTGCGTGCAAATGTACAGTAATTAATTCAGAATTATGAATTATCTAGCGAGGTGATGAAAATTTAATAACTGTACATTTAATTTGCAGCCTAAACACTTAGTATAAAACCATCAATTTGAAGAAACCTCCAATTGGTGCTTATATTGAAGCCTAACAAGTCCTGCCCATTGCAGCAATAACTTTTTATCGTCTTCGGAAACATTACCGTGCAGCCAAGTATAAGAAGGCAAAGGCATTTCGTCTTTTTCAACCATTTCTACCAATTCTTCTAATTTATGTTCTTTCTTTTTAACAGAATAAGTGTTCCATTGAGAAACGTTGAAATGCTTTTTACCGTGTTCAATATGGTCATCGAGCCAAAGTGAAAAAGGGGCTACTTCTGCATACCACGGATATATAGTTTGGTTGCTGTGGCAGTCATAACATTTGTCCATTAATATTGAAACTACCTTTACAGAAGGCTTGGTTTCCTGTTCAAATGTCGTAACGCTTCCATATCCTTCTTGGTTTTTTTGGGGACGTATAAATTGAATTACGACTAACGCAATAAGTGCGAGTACAAGAACTATTTTTATAACTTTTTTCAACATGTTTATTATTTCAAAGCTTTTAAATAATCAATAATTGCTTTCCGAATATCGGCAGCAGTTTCACTTTCCTTTGGGGTGTATATATTTACAATATCTTTATTGTCTGGCGTTAGAAATGGAATATCCAATCCTTTAAGCAAAAAATCGCTGAATGCAACAGTATATATTTTTCTATCAGAGATAGTACTTCCTTTGATTAACCACTCATTATTTGCTCCTTGGGAAAAATTATAACGTTGTAAATATGCTCCGTTACTCTTCATCTTTAATCCATAATCCAGCACTTCTTTTAAAAGACTTCCTCTAAGTTTTACTTTAAGAACACTTCCTCCAAAAGGTAAAATTCTAAAAATATCCTGTGAGGTTAGTGGTCTTGAAATCATTTCATCTACTCGTATAGAACCACCATTTACTAAAGCCGCATCTACGCCTCTATAAGCGTTTGCCATTGAATTGGTTATTATTTCACCTAGATTGGTTTGCATGCTTCTGTTAGCGCTATCTGTTCCATTTATAGGTGTTTTAGGGCTGTAAATAACTGCATTGGGATTATCCACCGTTTCCTTAAGTTTATCATCAAGTAGTGTTGTCCATTTACTAACTACCCTATCCACTTTTGCTTCAGAAGGGGTTCGCTCATCAATTTCTATTAAATCTGAATTTAAAAATAAATATTTTGTTCTAATATTATAGGTTAGGGTATGCACCCATATGCTTTTAGCATTGGCATCTGCCTTTGCAATAATAGTTCTGCCTTCTTTTTCTAGAATATTATAATGTTCGTGACCGCCCATAATTAATGGAAGACTTCGCAAACGTTTTGCTATTTCTACATCTTCATCTATTGAAACGTGGGTAAGTCCAACAACAATATCTGCTTTTTTTACTGCTTCGTCGTAGGCTCTAACAGCATTTTGATATATATCACCATAAGAAACATATTCCTTGGGGTTATAAGGACCAGTAACCCCAAATACCGCAAATTTTATTTTATTCCCGTCAGGATCTACTGCATCAAATGTTGAATAGTCTGATATAGGTACTGCTGTGTATTCATACTTTGTTGTAAAAGGCTCTACCTTATCTTCGGTTGCGTGCCTTACATTGGCCGACGTCCATTTAAAATTTGACTCGTTTAATCTTTTTTGTAAATCTTCTTCACTTAAATCAAATTCGTGGTTTCCAAAGGTTACTAAATCTACATCCATAGCATTTAGCACATCGATCATTTGTTTTCCGTTTAAGCGTTCTCCATCCACTTTTAGAGTTCCTAATAAAGAGGGGGTTAAAAAATCGCCTGCGAGAAACAAGAAGGTATTAGGATATTGTTGTTTTATGGAATCGCGAATGTGTGCTACTCTTGCCAGTCCTCCATATTCGCCATTATTTAATGGTGCAATTTCATAAACATCGTTTATCTGAATAAATTTTAAGGTTATGGCTCCAGCTCCTTTTATAGGATCTGGCTTTGGAATATCGCCCAGAAGCGAACACCCAGTAGTTAGAAGCCCAACAAAAAAAGAAAAGAGTACAATTTTATTCATTTTAATGATATTTGGTGAAAAGTTTAGTTGCTTCGTTGTGTGCACTTTCAAAAGACATTGGGCTTATGTTGCTCGAAATTTTTTCAGCAGTAAAATAGCTGAGCATTTTTTCGGTGGGCATATTCCCTGTTAATTCATCTTTAGCCATAGGACACCCTCCAAAACCTTGTATGGCGCCATCAAACCTTCTACAGCCTGCTTTAAAGGCTGCATCAATTTTTTCATGCCATGCTTGAGGAGTAGTGTGCAAATGCGCACCAAATTCTATGTGAGGATAACTGGGGATCAAGTTAGCAAATAAATATGAAATAACAGAAGGTGTTGATGAACCAACGGTATCACTAAGCGAAAGAATCTTTACACCCATACTAGAAAGTTGCTCTGTCCACTCGCCTACTATTTCAACATTCCAAGGGTCTCCGTAAGGGTTTCCAAAGCCCATGCTTAAATAAGCAACTACTTCTTTGTTATTTTTATCGGCTAGATTTAATATTTCTTGAAGCGTCACTAAAGACTCTGCTATTGTTTTGTGCGTATTACGCATCTGAAAATTTTCTGAAATTGAAAAAGGATAGCCTAAATAATCTATTTCAGGATGAACAACAGCTTCTTGTGCACCGCGTGTATTAGCTATTATTGCTAGCAGTTTACTTTCGGTTGCAGAAAGATCTAATTTTGAAAGCAATTCTGCCGTGTCCTGCATTTGTGGAATTGCTTTTGGGGAAACAAAACTTCCAAAATCAATAGTATCAAACCCACAGCGTAAAAGCGACTGGATGTACTTTACTTTTTGATCGGTTGGTATCCAATCTTTTATGCCTTGCATGGCATCTCGCGGACATTCTATTATTTTTACTTGCTGCATTGTGCCAAAGATAACTTTTGAAACACGAAATACGAAATTTGAAATGGGAAATATTACACGGGGGGGGGGGGAATAAAACGTGTTTTTGATTGTAGGAAAAGGTGCGGAAAACCTTTAAAGCAAGCTAGCACGGGAAAA
>CAZFUX010000044.1:0-294 GCA_964522085.1 uncultured Aequorivita sp. | reverse complement strand
ATTTCTATTATTTTTTCTTTCTGAATTTGGCCAAAATAAACTTTTGAAACACGAAATCGGAAATTTTAAATGGGAAATTTTACACGGGGGGGGGGGCATGAAACGTGTTTTTGATTGTAGGAACACGTGCGGAAAGCCTTTAAAGCAAGCTAGCTGCGGAAAAAAATTATCTTTACGGGATAACGGTAACAAGAAAATTGACATATCCTGACTTATTTACGGGATATGAGTGATAAAAGTTACTATACTCACTACACATAGGAACCCGAAAAATCGGGTTTAATAATTTGAAAA
>CAZFUX010000043.1:0-14507 GCA_964522085.1 uncultured Aequorivita sp. | reverse complement strand
AACCAGTAAAATGGTTAGATTTTATGTACCCCAAATTTATTTAGGACAGGATTGACTTTGAATATAAAAATGTAAAAAGAAACAACGCAGGCGAAATTACAAGCATAAAAGTATCAACAAACGATAATAAAGGCTCTAAGACCAATACCGTCATAAAAGGCAATGAGGGTTCTGCGATTGACCGAATTACTATTAATTAAAAAATTATATTTTATTTAAAACGAAAAGCCCCTTCAAGGGGGGGGCTATATTTGAATATGAAGAAATCATTTTTCAAAAAATTGGCAAAGCTCAACAAAAAACTTTTACCGAGTTTTATTAAAAAGGTTTGGATCTGGCTAAGGCCTCAAAATTGCAAATGGCCATTTTTGGCTATAAACTTTGGGTTACCAAAAACGCGCTAGATTAATATTTTAATAATGAATTAACTGTTTGATTTCTTAATTTTTTAATTCCATTTAAAAATTCAAGTTCAATTAAGAAGTTACATTGTACTATTTCGCCACCCAATTTTTCAATTAAATTACACGCAGCTCTTGCGGTACCACCGGTTGCCAACACATCATCATGCATTAAAATTCGCTCTCCTTTTTTTATTGCATCTTCATGAATTTCTAGCGCATCCATACCATATTCTAGTTGATACGGTTCTTTTAATGTGCTATAAGGAAGTTTTCCAGGTTTTCTAATAGGTACAAAACCAGCATTTAGTTTTTGGGCAAGCAATGTTCCAAAGAAAAAACCACGCGATTCTATGGCCGCAACTTTATCAATTTTTTGATCACCTAGCATTTTTAGTAATTGTTGCACACAAAACTCGGTTGCTTCTTGGCTTGCCAATAGAGGTGTAATATCCTTAAAATGAATACCTTGCTTTGGAAAATTTTCAATATTGCGGATATATTCAGATAAATTCATTTTTTAGATACTTTAATTTGTACTGCAAGTTAAAAATAAATATATTTGCAACCGCTTAAAGCGGAAATAAATTGGCCTTGTGGCGCAACTGAATAGCGCACCTGATTACGGCTCAGGAGGTTCCAAGTTTGAATCTTGGCAAGGTCACAAGCAAAAAAACCACGTTTTAAAAAACGTGGTTTTTTTATGCTTTTATATTTTGAATGGTTTTAAACTATTTCTGCACTTAAACCTGCTTCTAAAAGCTTGGAACAACGTGGTTCTAGCTCTTTAATCTCACCCGTTTTCACAGTACATTTTCCTTTGTAATGAACAATTATTGAACATTGTTCGGCCTGTTCCGGCGTGTGCTCGCAGGCGAATATTAGGCTGTTTATTACGTGGTCGAAGGTGTTTACATCGTCATTGTAAAGCACAATTTCATTTTGGTTGCTTTCCTTTTCGGCAACGGCAACATCTTCTTGTATTTTTTCTTTTGTACTCAAAACTTTTAAATATTAATTCGGGATTCGTTAATTCGTTTACACTAAAGTACAAATTTTGCGGCAATCCAGTTATTTTTCTCTTTATTTTCAACGAATCGAAGTCCTAGGTTATTGCAACATTCGGTGATAATTGGCAAATCTTCTTTATAAAAACCACTTAAATAAAGTTCGCCATTTGCATCTAAGCATTTTCTATAAGCTTCCATATCATTGAGTAAAATATTTCGGTTTATGTTAGCTATTATTATATCGTATTTTTTTTCTCTTAATAAAGAAGCATCGCCTAAAAAGACTGAAATATTTTCGCAATTGTTTCTTTCAATATTCTCTAATGAATTTTCAAAACACCATTCATCAATATCGATAGCATCCAGTTTTGAAGCACCTCGCATTGCTGCCAAAATAGCCAAAACTGCCGTGCCGCAACCCATATCAAGCACCGTTTTGTTTTCAAAATTATTTTCTAAAATAAATTGAAGCATCATAAAAGTAGTTTCATGATGACCCGTACCGAAAGACATTTTAGGCTCGATTACAATTTCGTATTCAAAATTTTTCTGCGGGTGAAAAGGCGCGCGTACGGTACATTTTCCATCCACTTCAATAGGGTCGAAGTTTTTTTCCCACTCTTCATTCCAGTTTACTTGTTCAATTTCTGAAAAAGTATATTCAATTTTAAATTCATCTGAAGAGAGTATGTTTATTGCTTCTAAAATAGCAGCATTCCAATCATCCTTTTGAATATAAGCCGTAACGCCTTCCTCAGTTTCTACAAAACTTTCAAAACCTGCGTAGCCAAGTTCAGCAATTAGGATTTCGGTTCCTGGTTGTAGTGGAGTTACTTTAAAATCGTAACCAATATAAATCTGTGACATTAAAAAGAATTTACAATTTTCATAAAACTATCAACTTTAAGTGATGCTCCGCCAATTAAGCCGCCATCTACATCACTTTGTCCAAATATTTCAGTTGCATTATCTGGTTTTACACTTCCACCGTACAATATTGAAACATCTTCAGCAATTGCTTTTGAATACTTTTCTGCAATGGTTTTTCTGATGAAGTTATGCATTTCCTGCACTTGCTCTGGGCAGGCGGTTTCGCCAGTGCCTATGGCCCAAACGGGTTCGTAGGCAATAATTATACTTTTCCAAGCTTCATTTGCAACATGAAAAAGTCCTTCAGTTAGTTGGGCTTTTATTAGTTTAAAATGGCCCTCTTTTTTTCTGTCCTCAAGTTCTTCACCTATGCAGAAAATCACGGTCATTTCATTTTTTAAAGCGGTATTTACTTTTTCGGCAAGTATTGCATTATCTTCATTAAAATATGCACGACGTTCACTGTGACCGATTATTACGTTTGAAACACCTACACTTTTCAGCATTTTAGCAGAAATTTCACCTGTAAAGGCTCCTTCTTCACTTTGATGCATATTTTGTGCGGCAACAGCCACTGGATGCTCTCGCAACGATTTAAATGCGTGGTTTAAATTTGTAAAAGGCGGTGCAATCATCACTTCTGCATTTTCAGGAAATACTTGCTTTTTCAATTCAACTAAAAACATTTCCGTTTCTGTCAGATCGTTATTCATTTTCCAGTTTCCCGCAACTATATTTTTTCTCATTTCAATGCTTTTAAAAGGTTTTCGTCATTTGTTTCAATGGCTTTGTATACGCTAATTTCTCCTTCAGGATTTAGAACAATATATCTTGGAATCCAATCTAAATCTATTGAGGAACAGAAAGGTCCTTTCCAGCCAGAAGGAATATAATAATTTTCGCCAACTACACTATATTTTTCAATGCCGTGTTTCCAACTTTTAGTTTCTTTATCTAATGAAAGGAATAGGAAAACCATTTCTGGATTGGCTTCGCGAAGCTTCTGCACTTTTGGTATACCAACAATACAATCCTTGCACCAACTGGCCCAGATGTCTATAAAAACAGTTTTTCCCTTGTACTGCTGAAGTATTTCTGAAAGATTTATTTCTTTGTTATTTTCAGAAAGAAAAACATCGCTTAACGCAGCCTCAGTAAAGGTCTTTTGCTGTGCTTGTGCGAAAAAAACAAAAAGAAAAAATATAATGAATGTTTTCATAAATTGAATGTTATTACAAATTTACTGACTACTAATTTTAGGATCCAACCAAGCGTAAATTATATCTACAAAAATATTGATTATTATGAATAATGTAGCTATTACCAAAACGGCACCCATAATTATTGGCAAATCCAAGGTGTTCAAAGCATTTACGATTTCTTTTCCCAAACCATTCCATCCAAAAATGTATTCCACAAAAACCGCTCCAGCGAGCATACTTGCAAACCAACCTGAAATTGCCGTTACCACAGGGTTTAATGAGTTTTTAAGTGCGTGTCTTTTTATAATTTGATAAAATGAAAGCCCTTTTGCCTTTGCCGTACGAATGTAATCTTGGTTTAAAACTTCTAATAATGAATTTCGCATTAATTGGCTAACAACCGCCAACGGGCGAATGCCCAAAACAATGGCAGGAAGTATTAAATTTTTCCATTGAATGTATTTGCCGTTGCCGAAATCATCAACTTCATAAAGGCTTCCTGTCATATTCAAATTTGTGTATTCGTGAAGCAGAAAACCAAAAATCCATGCAAAAATAATGGCACTAAAAAATGATGGAACGCTCATTCCTATAGTACTTACCAACTGAATTGCTTTATCTATAAATCCATCCTTAGAAAGTACTGAGATTATTCCCAGAAAAACACCGATAATCATTGCAATTAAAATTGCTGAAACTGCTAATATGAATGTGTTTGGAAGTGTTTCGGCAATAATCGCGCTTACTTCTTTTCCATTTTTTTGAAAAGACTCGCGTAAATACGGTGTTTTTAAAACAATATTTGTATTTCCTATTGAAAATAAAAGTGTTGCATTGTACTTTCCTTCAGTAAGAAATGTGTAATCTTCAGGATTTTTACTATGAAAAGATATCGGCGATAAATCGTTTAAATACCTAACATATTGTACTGAAATGGGTTGGTCAAAACCATACTTCTTTTTTACAACCGCAAGCTGCTCAGCCGTCTCATTTTGACCCAACATCATTCTAGCAGGATCACCAGGAAGGATTGCAAATAGTAGAAAAATAACGGTTACAACGCCAAACAATGTGAGCAGTGCATATCCTAATTTTTGAAGTATGTAGCCTAACACTATTATTAATTATCTATTATTATTTTCTATTTCTATTTCTAGTTCGATTGTCTAATCTTTTATTTGCTCCATTGTTTTTGGCTCGTATATAAAATTCTCACCAAAAAGGATTTTTGCATACTCCTCTATCGTTTCATCAAATCCTGCTTCTTTTCTTCTTTCATTTATGGTTTCAGGGTTTTCTATCGGCCAAATAAAAGAGCCTCTTGCATCGTCATAACTCATTCCTTGTGTACCATAAACTTGTGGTCTTCCTTCCATCATTAAATAACGATCCTCCATCATTGCAGCAGAAGCTTTAGGTATTTCGCCAGCTTCAGCAGCTTCTTTAATTAATGGTAAAAACAGCGGGATTTTATCTGGATTATGTTGTAAAACGTTCCACGCTATTAATTTAGATTCTTCGCCTACCACAGATTTGCCTGGATAGCCTTTTTGTCTAAAATATTTTTCAACAAAAATCATGTTTACACTATCTAGAACGATTTGCATTTGCGAAAGATCACCGCTGTATTCAGCTTCGGAAAGCCCCATTTTTTCACCTAACTTCTTTCTTTCTTCCAAAGATTTAGCTTGCATTAACAAACGGTATTTCTGGTCTAAAATCGAAATACTATCCAAACGTTCTTTTAGAGAAATATCCAATTTTGGGGTTGCGTTTTCAACAGCTGGAAGTTGCAATTCATGAACGTCATTCCAATGAAATTTTTGTTTTATGGTTCCTTTATCAAGCTCTAAAATTCCTGGATTGCTACGTACTATTGTCTTCAAAGTAGTTTCGTCGCAGAAATAGAATTTGAAATTTAGTTTATATTCTTCTGTTAAAGCTTCCGTCATTTCTTGAGATGAAGCCGAAAGGCCAATTACATTATAACCATTTTTTATAGCTTCATCTGTAATTTCTTTTACTGGTGTGTAGCCATCTTTTTCAGTATTGCCTAAGCTATACGCGATTATAACTACAAGATTTTCTTCATCTAAAAATTGAGTTGTAAAATCTTCCCCATCACGCTCCATTGTAAAATCGTGGATTGGCGGGGTATATCCTTCGCTTATCATTTTAGTTTCAGTATCTATCAACTCACCGTCAACCTTTGGATATTCACCATTTGTGGTAATTATTTTTTCTTCACCATTCACATTAAATTTCCACATATATTCATAAACAGGGCCTGCTGCGTCTTCAGGAACCGTCATTCCTTCTTTAATATTTGCACCAATTTTATAGGGTCTAAAATCTATTATTGGCAAATGCATTAATACATAATACGAGATCCCTAGACAAACTATGAAAGAAGCTAAAATAGCGATACTACGAGTTCCTGAAGTGAAAAACGGCTTTATATATTTTCTTCCTATAAAGAGTATTATTATTAAAACAAGTAGCACAATATCTTTAGTAAAAGATTCCCACGGCGTTAGCGGTATTGCATCGCCAAAGCAACCACAATCGGTTACTTTATTGAAGTATGCTGAATAAAATGTTAGGAATGTAAAAAACACGATCATCAATAAAATTGCCCAAAGCGTAAACTTTTTTAGGTAACCAAGAAGCAGCGCAACGCCGACCAATACTTCAAAAATTACTGCAAAAATTGCTATTAAAAGTGCGTACGGCACTAAAAAACCAAGATCCAAAACTTCGGGTGCGAAGTAATCTTGCAATTTAAAACCAAAACCAACAGGGTCATTTAGTTTTACTAAACCGCTAATAATGAATAGTACTCCGACTATTATTCGTGATATTCCTACTAATATTTTCATACTTCTTTATTCTTTAATTTATTTTTTTTCTTCCAAATGAATCAACGCAAACACAGCATAATTAATCATGTCTTGATAATTGGCATCTATTCCCTCGGAAACAAGCGTTTTCCCTCTATTATTTTCAATTTGTTTTACACGTAATAATTTCTGAAGAATTAAATCTGTTAACGAACTTACCCGCATATCTCGCCATGCCTCTCCATAATCGTGGTTTTTGTCAAGCATTAACTGCTTGGTTTTTGCAACGTGCTCATCATAAAGTTGGGTGGCTTCTTCTAACGATAAATCTGGTTGCTCCACTACTCCTTTTTCAATCTGAATTAGCGCCATTACCGAATAATTTACGATGCCTATAAACTCGCTTACTTCACCTTCGGCTATTTTTTGTTCTTTATTTTGCTGTAAACCGCGAATGCGTTGCGCTTTTATAAAAATTTGATCCGTTAATGATGGAAGTCTGAGGATTCGCCACGCACTTCCATAATCGTGCATTTTATTGATAAACAGCCCTCTGCATTTTTCAATCTGATCGTTATATTGATTTGAAGTGTCTGCCATTAGTGGTTTGTAAGATTTTGCGTAAATTTCGGGTAAATAAATCAATTTAAAAAATTGCAGACCCTTAATTGCCGCGGCAACCTTTTAGACCTTTCTATACCCAAAGTAATGGGTATTATAAATGTAACGCCAGATTCGTTTTACGATGGCGGAAAAACTTTTTCTGAAACAGCTATTTTAAAACAGACCGAAAAAATGCTTTCGGAAGGTGCAACGTTTCTAGATATTGGCGGTTATAGCTCACGACCTGGCGCAGATGAAATTTCGGAAGATGAAGAAATACGAAGAGTTTTAGGAGCAATTGAAGCAATTCTGAAAAAATTTCCCGAATCATTAATTTCTGTAGATACCTTTAGAAGCAACGTTGCAAAAAAGGCTGTTGAAACTGGAGCAGCAATGGTAAACGACGTTTCTGGCGGAGCGCTAGATGCCGAAATGTATAAAACCGTTGCAAACCTGAAAGTACCCTACATTTTAATGCATATGCGTGGCACGCCAAAAACAATGACCAAACTAACAGATTATAAAAATGTAACAGTTGAAGTTATAAAAGATTTATCTGAAAAAATAGCACTAGCAAGAGCCGAAGGCATAAACGATATTATTGCCGATTCAGGTTTTGGTTTCGCAAAAACAAGCGCCCAAAGTTTTGAGCTTTTGAATAATTTAGAGCTTTTTCAAAATTTAGGAGTGCCAAATTTAGTAGGCGTTTCAAGAAAATCATTCATTTATAAAACCTTGGAAACCTCAGCAGAAAATGCCTTAAACGGAACTACTGCGCTAAATACAATTGCACTTTTAAAAGGTGCTTCAATTTTAAGAGTTCACGATGTTAAAGAAGCTGTGGAGTGTGTGAAATTATGGTGTAATGTAACCAGAATCAAGGGGGGGGGGTAGAGATTTAAAGATTAGAATGTAGCGCGAACTTATTTTTTTATTAATTAAAGTTGAACAATAATTCTGCTCATTGAATATTGAATATTTTTTAAACTACTTTTACAAAAAACGCAAAACCTTGGATTTTTTAGACCTTAGAATTATAGATATTGTAGATATTGTGCTAGTGGCACTCCTGCTTTACTATCTCTATAATTTGGTAAAAGGTACTGTAGCCATCAATATTTTGGTGGGAATTATTATTATTTACGCCATTTTCGTGGTTACCCAACTTTTAGAAATGGAGCTTTTAAGTAAGATTCTCGGAGGCTTTTTAGGTGTAGGTATGTTCGCACTGGTTGTGGTTTTTCAACCCGAAATACGTAAGTTTTTGCTTATGGTTGGTTCTACAAATTTTAATGCCCGGCGACGATTTTTTAAAAATTTTGGAAAAGATACCGCATCCAACACTAATATTGAAGGAATCGTTGCTGCCTGCAAAAAAATGTCATCTACAAATACAGGTGCTTTAATTGTATTGCAACGTAACAATAGTCTCGATTTTGTGAAAAATAGCGGAGACGAAATGAATCTGGAAGTAAACCAACCCATTATTGAAAGTGTCTTCTTTAAAAATAGTCCGTTACACGATGGTGCAATGATTATTGAGGAAAATAGAATTACGGCAACGCGTGTTATTCTACCCGTTTCTAACGACAAAAAAATACCGTTACGATTCGGACTTAGACATCGTGCAGCGGTTGGTATTACTGAAAAAACAGATGCAGTTTGTCTGGTTGTTTCCGAAGAAAATGGACAGATTTCCTATTTAAAAGATGGCGATTTTGTGCTTTATGAAAACACAGATGAACTATTTACTATTCTGAAGAAGGATTTGAGTTAGCTTTAACTAGCCTCTTCGACCATAAACTGTACTTCATAAAGATTTCTGTAAAAACCATTTTCAAGTTTCAATAACTCTTTGTGTGTGCCTTCTTCCACTATTTCCCCTGCATCCATCACTATGATTTTATCGGCTTTTTTAATCGTTGCTAAACGGTGCGCAATTACTATTGAAGTTCGTCCCTTTGTAATTTTATCGGTTGCGGTTTGTATTAATTCTTCTGAATAGGTATCTACCGAAGAAGTCGCTTCATCTAAAACCAAAATACTTGGTTTACTAACATAAGCGCGTAAAAACGAAATAAGCTGTCTCTGACCCGAAGAAAGCATACTACCGCGTTCTTTCACATTATAATGATACCCTCCTGGAAGCGATTCTATAAATTTATGAACTCCAATTTCCTTTGCCGCCGTAATAACTTCTTCTTCAGAAATATTTGAATTGTTGAGTGTAATATTATTCAAAATTGAATCTGCAAAAAGGAAAACATCCTGCAAAACCACAGCTATTTCACTTCTTATGGAAGCCAATTTATAGTCTTTCAAAGAAATTCCGTCAATTAGAATTTCACCTTCGTTAATTTCATAAAAACGATTTAGTAAATTGATAATCGTGCTTTTCCCAGCACCCGTAGCACCAACGATGGCAACGGTTTCACCTGAATTAGCTTTAAATGAAATTCCTTTTATAACTTCTTCATCTTCATTATAGCCAAAGCGAACATTTTTAAATTCAATTTTGCCTTTGGTACTTGTATAATCTAACGTTCCCGAATCTGAAATGTGTGATTTAGTATCGAGAATTTCGAAAACACGGTTTGCAGCAACCATTCCCATTTGTAAGGTGTTGAATTTATCTGCAATCTGCCTAAGTGGTCTGAAAAGCATTTCGGAATATTGTATAAATGCAACCACAATACCTAAGGTAACAGCTCCCCCACTAATAACATTTAAACCGCCATACCAAACCACCAAACCTGTTGCCACAGCTCCCGCTGTTTCTGCAATTGGGAAAAATATGGAGTTATACCAAACGGTTTTTATCCACGCTTTTCTATGTTTTCTATTAATTTCTTGAAATTGTTCATATTCCGTTTTTTCACGAGTGAAAATCTGAACTATTTTCATTCCCGTTATACGCTCTTGTACAAATGTGTTCAAATTTGCAACTTGGTTACGAACGTCTTCAAAAGCAACTTTCATCGCTTTTTGAAAAACTCGTGTTGCATATAAAATAAAAGGCAAAACAATAAAAACAATCAACGATAATCGCCAGCTTTGGGTTAGCATAAACCCTGCAATTACAACCATTTTAAGCAAATCGCTTATAATCATAAAAAGTCCTTCGCTGAAAATACTTGAAATGGTTTCCACATCATTTACAGCTCTGGTTGTTAGTCTTCCCACCGCACTTTTGTCAAAATATTTCATTTTAAAACTCATCATTAGTTTGAAGAGTTTTTGGCGCAAATCGCGGATTACACTTTGCCCGAGCCAATTTGTGTAAAAGATAAAAGCAAATTGAAAAATAACTTCCAACAACAGAACCACAATCATTAAAATGATGTATTCCATAAACCCTACGCCGTCTTTTGGAACCATTGAGTTATCAATCGCCAAACGTAAAAGATACGGGCGCAATACCGCAAGGGCGGACATTACTATGGCTGCAAACGCAACAAAATAGAATATACGGCGGTAAGGCTTCGTAAAAGCTAAAAGTCTTTTAAAAAGTTTAAAATCGAATGCGCTGCCTGTTTTTTCTGACACTTTTATTTGTTAATTCGTTAATTTGGGATTCTTTATTCCTAATTAAAAAAATATTTTACTTATTTCATTTTAAATCAATTGAATCTGGATAAGCCACTTTTGTCAAATACAACCCGTACGCCGGTGCCGATGCGCCAGCCTCCTCCCTACTTTTACTATTCAATATTGCTTTAAAATCTTCTAAAGAAGTTTTTCCGTAACCAACATCCAAAAGCGTCCCAACGATTGCTCTGACCATATTGCGCAGAAAACGATCTGCTGCGATTGTAAAAATAAGGCTATTATTTTCAGCTTCCCAATGCGCTTTTACAATGGTACAATTGTACGTTTTCACATCAGTTTTAGAACGTGAAAAGGATTGAAAATCCTTATGATGCAATAGTAATTTAGCAGCTTGGTTCATTAAAGCTACATCTGGCTCATTATTTATCTGAAACGCAAAATCCTGTGAAAACGGGTCTTTTTTAAGTGAAATAATATATTCGTATTCCCTTTCAACGGCATCAAATCGAGCGTGAGCATCTTCTTTTACTTCAAAAATATTTTTTACTGAAATATCCTTCGGAAGAAAAGAATTCATTCTGAAAATTAGTTCCTCAAAATTTTCAATTGCTTCAAAATCAAAATGTGCAAAAAGCTGTTTTGCGTGTACACCAGAATCTGTTCTTCCAGCACCCATAACTTTTATTTCTTCGCGAAGCAATGTAGAAAGCGTTTCTTCCAAAACCTGCTGTACGCTAATTTGCTCAGGTTGGCGCTGCCATCCAAAATAGTTTTTGCCGTTATAGGCTATTTCAATAAAGTATCGCAATTTGGTTTTTTTTCGGAATTGACAAAATTACAATTTACAATCCAGCAATTCTGTTATAAATTTGAAAAACTTAAATACCTTCGCAATCTATCAATTCCACATATTTTGAAAAAAATCCTCCTCCTTAGCGACACCCATAGTTATATAGATAAAAAAATCTTGAACTATGTAAAACAAGCGGATGAAGTATGGCACGCAGGCGATATTGGCGACCTGTCGGTTACGGATGCCATAAAAAAACTGAAACCATTACGAGCCGTTTACGGCAATATTGACGGTACAGAAGCACGAATGGAATTTCCGTTGCACAATCGTTTTATGTGTGAAGGTGTTGATGTTTGGATAACGCATATTGGCGGTTATCCAGGAAAGTACAATCCATCAATCAGGCAAGAAATTTATAGTAATCCCCCGAAAATTTTCATCTGCGGCCATTCGCATATTTTAAAAGTAATGCCTGATAAAACTACAAAACTACTTCATATGAATCCTGGTGCTGCTGGTAAACACGGTTTTCAAAAAGTACGCACAATGCTTCGGTTTGAAATTGATGGAGAGAAAATCCAGAATTTGGAGGTTATTGAATTCGGGGCTTCAGGACAATCCTGATGAATCCCGATATTCATCAGGATCACTCAGTCACCGTTGATTAGGAATACAAACCAAATTTTGTATCTTGACCTTTCAGAATGAAAAACAAAAAACCCCTAAAGTTGGCATACTCTAGGGGTCCTGCACTAATATACCAAGATTGGTTTATCGCAAACGATCAACAGATTTTACGAGGTCCTCATCCCTTTTAATGGCCTTATTGGCCAGTACTAAAAATACGATAGAAATGATGGGGAAAAGCACCCCAATACCCTTCTCTGAAACAATAGTTTCTCCGGATAAAGTTAGCAACCTGTAAACGAAAACTCCCAGTAATATAAAGTTTGATATTATATTTAGGCGGTTAAGCACAAACTGCAACTGCCGTTTTTTAAAACTTAGTATTGAAATGATTGCCAAAGCAATTGAAACGAATATTAGTCCGAATAACAAAGGCTCATTACGCTCCAATATTACCGAGCCATCCGTTCCCAACACAGCTGGAAACCACATATATAAAACTGCCATAATAATGGCGGAAATGACTAAATAAATGGTTTGAATACGTTGAATCATTTTCTGAAATCTCTAATTACTTTGCGAAAATACGTTATCTTTTTAAAAAAAATAACACTACTTTTTAATTTATTATTGTATTATTGCAGTATCTATACGTAACCAACTCAATCAAGGTTACTTAGTCTTCATAAAAATTTTCAACGTACTTACCTTCTCAAAAGGGACTCAACAGTATAAACTTTAACTACAGTATTCTTACATGTTAGAAATTTCAGAATTAAAAAGTAAAAAGCTTCCTGAATTACAGGATATAGCGAAAGAGCTTAATGTGCCGAAATATCGCACACAAAAAAAATTAGATTTAGTATATCAAATTCTTGATTACCAAGCGGCAAATCCCAAAGCGGTTAAAGCGGTTTTAAAAGCAGAGGAATCTTCTTCGGAAACAAAGACTGAAGAAAAACCTTCTTCAAATGACAATCGCGAGAAAGTCCAAAAACCACGACCTCAGCGAAACGACACTCGAAGCAAAAAGCCTCAGCCTAAAAAACCGAATCACGATAAAAAAAGTGATGACGATAAAAAAGCTACAGATGATACTCGCTCGACCACCGATAAAAACGACAAAAAGGAAAACGACAGGAAACCGCAACACAAAAAGCCAAACCCACGGCCAGCTCCTGGTGATAAAGACAATCGTCAAAAAACCCAGCGTACCGACAACAATAATTCTGACAACCGCCAGAAAAGCCAAAGCAGACAAAAAGATGGTAATGTGCAGGATAACCGAAGTAACGGAAATAAAGATTCCCGCAATCGCTATCGTGAGCCAGATTATGAGTTTGACGGTATAATTGAAAGTGAAGGTGTACTAGATATTATGCAGGATGGCTACGGCTTTTTGCGCTCTAGCGATTACAACTATTTGTCTTCGCCCGATGATATTTACGTTTCACAATCGCAAATTCGTCTTTTCGGATTAAAAACTGGAGATACGGTTTTAGGTGAAGTACGTCCACCAAAAGAAGGTGAAAAATATTTTCCATTAATTAAGGTGAATAAGATAAACGGTTTAAGCCCAAATGTAGTTCGCGACCGTATTTCATTTGAACACTTAACACCGCTTTTCCCACAAGAAAAATTTAATCTTGCCGATAAGCAGAGTACTATTTCTACGAGAATCATGGATCTTTTTACTCCTATTGGAAAAGGACAACGTGGAATGATCGTTTCGCAACCTAAAACAGGTAAAACAATGTTGCTGAAAGATATTGCAAACGCAATAGCTGCGAACCATCCAGAAGTTTACCAAATCATTCTTTTAATAGATGAAAGACCGGAAGAAGTTACCGATATGCAACGAAATGTTCGTGGCGAGGTAGTAGCTTCAACCTTCGATAAAGAAGCTACAGAGCACGTTCGTGTTGCAAACTTAGTTATCGACAAAGCAAAAAGATTGGTAGAATGTGGCCACGATGTGGTTATACTATTAGATTCTATTACGCGTTTGGCACGTGCTTACAACACTGTGCAACCAGCAAGTGGTAAAATATTGAGTGGTGGTGTAGACGCGAACGCGCTTCACAAACCAAAACGTTTCTTTGGAGCTGCGCGAAATATAGAAAATGGTGGTTCTTTAACAATAATTGCAACTGCACTTACTGAAACTGGTTCTAAAATGGACGAGGTTATTTTTGAAGAATTTAAAGGAACTGGTAACATGGAACTTCAATTGGATAGAAAAATATCTAATCGAAGAATTTTTCCAGCCATCGATCTTACGTCTTCTAGTACACGTAGAGACGATATATTGCTTGATGAAACTACACTTCAACGTATGTGGGTATTACGTAAATATCTTGCAGACATGAACCCTGTAGAAGCTATGGAATTCATAAATGATCGTATTAAACAAACTAAAAATAATGAAGAGTTTTTGATTTCTATGAATGGGTAGAAATTTTAAAACTGAATAAACTAAGCCTTGCAAAATTATTGCGAGGCTTAGTTTATGAAATACAATTTTCTATACTTTTAGAAAACGTATTTATCACTTTGCTATACTCACTACACATAGGAACCCTAAAAATCGGGTTTAATAATTTGAAAATTAT
>CAZFUX010000042.1:0-14604 GCA_964522085.1 uncultured Aequorivita sp. | reverse complement strand
TTAGTAGCTAAGTGCCTAAGTCAATTATCTTTTTCATAATTATTGTTTTATAAAGTTTTTTTTAAGTTAACCAAATTGATAAAAAAACCTGTATTTTAACACTTACTACAAATCTGCAATTTTCTTAAACTTCCCTTCGCTTATACCATTGTAAGGATAACTAATAATTAAAATAGAATCTGTCTGTATAAAATGAAACTTATACTTTGGCATTACACAGTCGTTAGAAGTGTAGGTTGAATCTACTAAAGTATATACTCCTTCAGTACCATTAGGATATTTTATATGAGTATTAAAGCAAAGTGAGGCGCTATTACTAGTTATGGTACTATTTGGATAAAAAGTCACAGTATTCTCACTATCGAATTCAATAAATGGGAGTTCATCTGGTGGTAAGGGTGGAGCATCATTATTGTCCCTGCCTGCAATATAAAGCCAAGTTCCTAACAAGGATACTTGCACTTCTTCATTCTCTACAACTACGTCATCATTGCTGTTGCAAAAAATGAATATTGGGAATACCGCTAATAGTATAAATATCTTTTTCATAATTATTGTTTTATAAAGGTTTGTGCATCTACAATTTCACTATCGCATACCAAAGCTATGGTATAAAAACCATTGGTATAAGTAGTAAGGTTTAAGGTAGTTGTGCTTGTGGAGGTATTTAAAATATAATTCTGGGAAACGCCACTGTTTTGGTCAACTATCATTAAATAAGCTGAGCTTACATTATTAAGTATGTAGTTTATTTGTAACTCACTTGTTGTTACGGGGTTTGGGGCAACCGCAACAATCCTACTGGGCTTTATGGTAATTTCTACTTCATCATAATCCTTAAACCCATCTGCATCTGCTATTACTTCTAGGGTATATTTTTTAGCCAT
Organism: uncultured Aequorivita sp.; assembly: GCA_964522085.1. Lineage (GTDB taxonomy): Bacteria > Bacteroidota > Bacteroidia > Flavobacteriales > Flavobacteriaceae > Aequorivita. The sequence goes on along the minus strand of CAZFUX010000042.1, from coordinate 13,717 downwards.
TGCTGCAGTAACCGTAAGTGTTGTACCTTGATACACTAAGTTTCCTTCTGGGTCGTACCAATTATAGGTTGCAGCTTCATTGATCTGTTGAGGGCTTATAGTTACAGTCTGGTTAGCGTCTATCTCCTTATCGTCTCCAGCAGTTGCGGCAAAAGAATCTCGTATTTCTTTATAGATAACAAATGTTTCGCCGCCTATTACTTCATTTGTAATTTTGTCTTTTTGTATTGCGCGAATTGTATATTTATTTTTTGCTGTAAGCTCTTTAACCAACATATTAAAGTTAAGGGTAAACATCGCCCTTTCATTCGGGTTAAAGATTAGATTCTTTAATTTAGCACTATTGGCAGATATTTGTTTGTTTTTGTCAATAGTGGTGTTTAAAAGTTGGCTTTGCTGATTACCGCCACGTTCCCAAATAGTAAACAGCGCATCGTCCATTTGTAAACCTACTTCTGCCTCCGCATATATAGCCTTACCAGGTTCGCTTGCTTCTACCACAAACTCTAATGTAAATGCCCTTTGAAAGTTGGATGGATTGGCAACCATAACCATTGCGCTCGTTATGCCAAGACCTAAAGGCACAACTGAAATATTTTTCCACGCTTGATTGTTATTGTTGCGGACCATTTCGTTAGGGTTTGCCGTATAATCATTAGGCTGTAGTCCGTCTGGGCCGCCAAGTATGCTCGCCAATAAACAAAAATGCCACGGATCATTGGTACCGGAATAATCATCTGGATTAGGTACCACCCAAGGTATTTTAATAATTGCTTCACCGCCAATACTTATTATGGGGATAGCTACGGCAGGTAATATACCACTCATAGGTATATTTCCATTGATGGTGTGGGTACCGTCCCAATCTTCAGGGTAGGTTAACTCCGTATTCGCTTTTGCCCAGTTTATAGCTACTGTCTCCTGTCCTGTGGATGTTTCGCAACCTCTGTTAAGCACACGCACATAAATAAAATTAGGCTCGCCTGTATCTCTATATTTTGGATTTTGGTGTGTTTGTCCGTCATCATCGTTATTACGAACCCAAACATCTTCGCTTTCCCACATATTTACGGTTACCGTATTTGCCTCCAACCCAAAGTCTTCTGGACTATCCTTTATAAACAAGTCTAAATTGGTAACTGCACAACACTCAGTATCTACAATATCTTGCAGATGTGGTAGATTCTCCAATGCAAATTTCATAGTTTGTGCCTGTATGGGCGTAAAATTATCCATACAATTTGGGGGGGTATATGCCATATAGTTTGAAGTAGATGGCATGTAGCCTCCAAAGGGAAAGTTCCATTGGCAAGTATTCGGATCTACTTCGAATTTCATATTAGGATCTGCGGGTGTATCTGAAATATAATCCCCACAATTATCTCCATTTCCATTAGAATTATCAGGCAACTCTGGGCAAGTAGTACTATTCGACTCGCCTGGATATGTACCGTGAAAGGTATGCCATAACCCAAGAATGTGCCCTATTTCGTGAGATAAAAAGGGTGTATCAATAATTGAGGGTGAAGTGTCAAAATAACTTCCAGCAATTAATACTGCAGACCCCACACCGACACCAGTTGAAATTCCTCCCCATGGTTTTGCATGGTCTGGAAATAGAAAAATATCGATTCCGTCCGTGTGCGTTTCGCCACCGCTAAAAATTGCGCTGGTTGCAACATTATAATATCCCATGTTTAGAGGATCGGCAGTGCCATCATCTATATAATTAATTTCATTATCCCAGTTAAAAAAGATGTTATGTGGATTATAAATGTAATTTAAGTTATTTACAGCTGCATGTGCCTTATAAATTGGTTGTCCACCATTTCCAGCTGAAGTCCTAATTACGTGTATATAAATTTTAACGCAGTATGAAGTTTGTAAGCTTGCTTGGTTAATTATCGCCCTATTTGCAAATGGATCGGCTTGTAAACTGCTAGTGGTTATCTCACCACAACTCATTTGTGCAGTTGCGTTTGTGATAAGTCCAAAGAACACACACACACACACACGCACAGCAATCTTGCTAATTTTTTAGAAGTGTAATTTTCTTTCATAGTAGTTAATTTTTTACTAAATTATAAAAAAATATAACACAAAAAAAATAAAAAGAAATTTATTTAACGGATATATTCCATTCCAAAGGCTATAAAGTATTAATAAACCTTTTCATTTTTATTTTAAGAATAAGAATCTTTAAGAGGATCCTTTTGCGTTCATTTCCAAAAATATATAGAACAGTAAAAAATTTTGGACTATTTTAAAAAGCGTAAAACATAGTAACTAGTTGTAAAAAATGGCTAAATGTCTGCATCCAAAGTGTCGGTAACCACATAATAACGCGGATCGTCAACGGCATTTTCAATAATAGTTTCAAATTCAGGATTCCATTTTAAAAGTAAAGATTTACAATCTGGGCTGAGGTGTGTTAGTTTTATTTGCTTGCCACTATCAAGATATTTATTGGCGATATTTCGAACAGCTTCAACGCCAGAATGATCTGAAATTTTAGATTCTATAAAATCTATTTCAATAGAATTTGGATCTGTAGAAATATCAAATTTACTATTGAAAGTCATTGTTGAGCCAAAGAAAAGCGGTCCCCAAATTTCATAAACTTTCGTTCCGTCTTCTTTAATTCGCTTTCGTGCACGAATTTTCGTTGCGCTTTTCCAAGCAAAAACCAATGCGCTCATAATTACTCCTACAAACACAGCTATTGCTAAATCTTGCCAAACGGTAACTGCTGAAACTGTAATTAAAACAATAGCATCTGCCAACGGAATTTTATGGAGAATCCTAAAACTACTCCAAGCAAAAGTGCCTATAACTACCATAAACATTACACCTACCAACGCTGCAATAGGAATTTGCTCAATTAAAGGTGCGCCAAATAGTACAAAACATAAAAGCGCAATTGCTGCCGTAGCTCCTGAAAGTCTTCCGCGACCGCCTGAACTTACATTAATAATAGATTGTCCAATCATAGCGCAACCGCCCATTCCGCCAAAGAGTCCGTTTAAGATATTTGCGCCACCTTGGGCTACACACTCACGGTTACCGCTTCCGCGGGTTTCCGTCATTTCATCTATTAAATTCAATGTCATTAAAGATTCTATTAAACCAACGGCAGCCAGAAGAAAAGCTGTTGAGAGTATTAAACCCCAATGTCCGCTCAAAGTATCAATAAAACCAAAAATTTGTGTTTGAAAAACAGGAAGAGATCCTTTTAAACCGCTTCCACCACCATCGCGGATGAAAGAGCCAACGGTGCTAACATCAAGGTTTCCAAAGATTGTAATACACGCAACTACAACAATAGCGATTAATGCCGCAGGGATTTTTTTGGTAAGCTTTGGTAAACCAAACATTATACCCATCGTTAAACCAACCAAAGCTAGCATAACCCATAAATCCATTCCAGTCAACCATTGCGGTACGGTTCCTTTACTTTCTTTAAAAAGGCCTAATTGCGAAAGAAATATAACGATTGCCAAACCGTTTACAAACCCCATCATTACTGGGTGTGGAATAAGTCTAACAAATTTACCAAGTTTAAAAACCCCAGCCATAATTTGTATTGCGCCCACAAATAAAAGCGTAATAAAAAGCCATTGTAGCCCAAGATATTTAACTGGTTCTGCCAGAGCAAGACCAACTTCGTTTCCTTCTATAATAAGATGTACCATTACAACTGCCATTGCGCCAGTTGCACCAGAAACCATTCCTGGGCGACCGCCAAACAGTGCGGTTACAATCCCCATTATAAAAGCTCCATATAAGCCCACCAAAGGATCAATGCCTGCCACAAAGGCAAAGGCAACAGCTTCCGGTACTAAGGCCAAGGCTACTGTAAGTCCTGACAGGATATCGTTTTTTGGGTTTTGGGTGAATGATAATAGATATTTTGCGAGCATTTTATTTTTTTAAAGGCGGCAAAGATAGGGTTTTTTGTAAGAGAGTTTAAAATTGAGTATATATATTAAAAAGAAGAAGTGTTTTATGGATTTTTTTGTTGGTTTATTTCTTTAAAAATCTTCCAAGAACCTAATTTTAGAATTGCTGTTGCACATAATAAACCCGATAACATAGCACCTGCAACACCTACTAAAGTAATGTCTTGCCCTGTTAAATACAATCCTTTAATTTTTGTTTTGGGCCTTAAGTATGGAAGTTTAAATCGTTCTGGCGAGTGCGCCAAACCATAAATTTCACCACTTTTATAATTTGTAAAATTTTCGGTGGAAAGTGGTGTAGAAACTTCAGAAGCCACAATAGTTCCTTCAATTTGTGGAAAAAATTTGTAAAGTGTTTTTAATATTTCCGTTTCAAAATTCTTTTTAAGTTGAAGATATTCTTCCCCACGTTTCATCCAATTGGTATTTTTATATTCTTCAAACCATTCCATATTTGCCACGGAAATAGCTTGTATTGTAGCAGTTCCAGGATTTTTAATTTCCCAGTTTGGATCTTTTGCAGAAGGGAAGGAGATGTAAGCAAAATTTTCGGGAGCCTTTTCTAGCGTTGCTTCATCAAAAATTTTATCAATATCGTCGTTCTTATAATACCACAAATTATGTTTTGGAAGGTTTAAGGCTTCACTAGATTTGTTCAAACCCAAATATAAACAGATATGTGCACTGGTAGGTTGCACATTTTTTAAACTGAAATTGCAAACGTTTCGATCATCTTCCGAAAGTAACTGATTGAATGTATTGTTTACGCCCACATTACTAATCACGCTATTACAAGCAATGAATTTTTCACCAATAGTAATTCCCTTAACACAATTTTTTTCTGTGATAATTTTTGAAACATCTGCATTTATATAAACTTTACCGCCGTGGGCTGTAAAAACTTCGAGGGTTTTTTCGCAGATTTGGTCTGCACCGCCAATAGGGTAGTAACCACCCTCTAAAAAATGCCCAATTACCATTGCGTGCGCCCCAAAACTACTGTTCTTTGGCGAAAGCCCGTAATTACCGCATTGCGCACATAGCACCGCAATTAACCTTTGGTTTTTAGTGATTTCGTTTAAAACTTGATAAGTAGTTTTTTGTGAAAATTTTGAATATCTTTTTCTTAAAATCCACCCAACAGCTTTACTGAACCAAGGCTCAAATACTTTTTCAAAATAAAAAGCACTTCCGCGTTTGTTTGCTGTTTCAATAAGTTTTAAATAGGTGTTTATTACTTTTTCTTCCGAAGGAAAATAAGCTGTCATTTGCTTTCTGAAGTTCTCTTTTCTGGCTTTAAAAACATATTCGGAACCTTCAATATTGGCAACATCATAAACATCGCCCATAGATTCCCACTGTAGTTTTCCATCGGTCAGAAAATCGAAATAGCTCCGCATTGCAGCACCTTCAGCCATTTTGCCCACGTAGTGTACGCCAACATCCCATTGAAAACCGTCGTTTCTTTTAAAGCTGTGTGTAAAACCGCCAGGAACATAATGGCGTTCAAAAATAGCAACCTTTTTACCTGCTTTTGCAAGCCAAGTAGCAACGGTAAGCCCGCCCATTCCACTACCAATAATAATATGGTCTAGTCCTGAAAAATCTAAGTTGGGTTTGTAGGGTTGATATAGTTTATTGACCATTTAAAGGTTTGTGACTGCGTATTTTAAAAAGTGAAAATACTGAAACTATTTAAGCTTTGGTTATTATGGAAAATAAAAAACCGGCAGCGGTTGTACCCGTGCCGGTTTTATGCTTAAAAGCTTTCAGCGTTTCTATATATCGTCAAATTCTATATCTGTAAAAGAGCTAGTGCCTACATCATTACTTTCGGCTACTGGTTCTGCGGCTTGTGGTGTTTCGTCAGATTCTTTTTTGTAATCTTTTTGATGACGTTCGCTTATTACTTCTTCGCCTTTTTCATCAATTACGTAATCAATCATTTCAGCAAGTGTATCTTTAAATTCGCTGAAATCTTCTTTGTAAAGATAAATTTTATGTTTTTTGTAATGGTAAGAACCATCATCGTTTGTAAATTTTTTACTTTCTGTAATGGTAAGGTAAAAATCTCCTGCTTTGGTAGATCTTACATCAAAAAAGTAGGTGCGTCTACCAGCACGCATTACTTTTGAAAAAATCTCTTCTTGCTCCATCGTATAATTCTCACTCATAATTTCTATTTATTTTGCTTAGGTTTCGTCAAAAATCTAAAAAAAAAGCAAACCAACCAAAGTAATTTACATTTCTTTTTCTAAAAGTTGTTTTGCGTAAAGTTCCTTATAATAGCCTTCAGTATTTACCAATTCAGTATGAGTTCCTTGCTGAATTATTTTACCATCTTCCAAAACAATAATTTTAGTAGCGTTTTTAGCTGAAGAAATTCGATGGCTTACAATTATAGTAGTTTTGTCTTTTGAAATTTTGTTTAGATTTTGAAGTATTTCCTCTTCAGTTTCAGTATCAACAGCTGAAAGGCAATCGTCAAATAATAAAATTTGTGGGTCTTTAATAATAGCTCGCGCAATAGATACACGCTGTTTTTGCCCACCGCTTAATGTAATGCCTCGTTCGCCCAAAATGGTTTGGTACCCTTTACTAAAACCTTTTATGTTTTTATGCACGGCTGCGTTTTTGGCTGCTTCAATTACTTCGTCTTCTGTAGCGGTTTCTTTTCCAAAGCGAATGTTGTTTTGTATGGTATCACTAAACAAGAAAGCATCTTGAGGCACATAGCCTATGCTGTCGCGCAAATCTTCTAAGTTGAGGTTTCTTATGGTTGTATTGTCTATTTTCAGCATGTTTTCATCAACATCGTAGAGTCTTCCTATTAATTCTAAAATGGTAGATTTTCCAGAACCTGTATTACCAACAATGGCTAAGGTTTCTCCAGGTTTTATTGAAAATGAAATATCTTTTAATGCTGTAATGCCTGTGTCGGGATAGGTGAAAGTTAAGTTGTTAAATTTAATAGCTCCCTTTACAAGCGTACTTTCTTCAACTAAATTTTGAATTGCAGGTTCAGTTTTCAAAAACTCGTTAATACGTTTTTGCGAAGCTTCGGCTTGCTGCACCATCGAGGTTACCCAACCTACCACAGCTACTGGCCAAGTTAACATATTCACATACATTAAAAATTCTACGATGGTTCCAAATTCTGTAATTTCACCATTCATATAGCGTGTGCCACCAATATATATTACAAGAATATTACTAACACCAATAAGCAACATCATTAAAGGGAAAAAGAGTGCTTGTACTTTTGCTAAATCTATGTTTTTTACCTTACTACCTTCGGCTAGTTCTTCAAAATTGGCATTGGTGTGTGGTTCAATTCCGTAGGCTTTTATAACTGCAATACCGCTGAAGCTTTCTTGTGTAAATGTAGTAAGCTTTGAAAGATATTGCTGTACCACATTGCTGCGGCGTTGAATGATAATACTTACTTTATATATTATTACTGATAAAATAGGCAGGGGTGCAATTGCGTATATTGTAAGTATTGGTGCCTTGTAAAACATATATGAAATAACCACTATAAAAAGCGTAATGGTTGTGGTGCTGTACATAAGTGCTGGTCCAACATACATACGCACTTTAGAAACATCTTCACTTACTCGGTTCATTAAATCTCCTGTTCGGTTTTGTTTGTAGAAACCTAACGACAGTTTTTCGTAATGTTGAAAAATTTCATTTTTTAGGTCATATTCCACGTAACGTGAAACAACAATAAAAGTTTGCCGCATCATAAATGTAAAAAGCGCAGAGAGCAGTGCAGAGCCCAGCAAAACTAACACATTAATCAATAATTCGTGTTTTACGATGGCAAGATCTGTAACTTGTCCGTTAAGATATTGTTCTACAATATTTACAGAATCGGCTACCTTCATAGGTATAACAAGTTTAAAAACTGTTGCAATAATGGTAATGAAAATGCCTAAAAGCAGACGCCCTTTGTATTTTGAAAAATATTTATTGAGGAATTTTAATTCTTTCATTATTAAGAAATAGATTCTTATTTAATTCTTAAATTTAGACCCTTTGCATTGTGAAATTAATAACAATGCTCTATTTTTGCACCGCCTTTTTAGAGGATTAACAAAAAAATAAAAAAGCAATGAAAACTGAGATAATCAATACAAACGAACTACATAAAATAGATCCCGTATTCGGGCAAATGTCTTTTGACGATCACGAGCAAGTCGTTTTTTGCAACGACAAAGATACTGGTTTAAAAGCAATAATTGGTATTCATAATACCGTTTTGGGACCTGCACTTGGGGGTACCAGAATGTGGAATTACGCAAGCGAATGGGATGCCTTAAACGATGTATTACGTCTTTCACGCGGAATGACTTACAAAAGCGCTATTACAGGATTGAATCTTGGCGGCGGAAAAGCAGTAATAATAGGCGATGCCAAAACCCAGAAGACACCCGAACTTATGCTTAAGTTTGGCGAATTTGTTCACTCTTTAAACGGAAAATATATTACTGCAGAAGATGTAGGAATGACCACTGCTGATATGGATTTGGTACGCACAGTAACACCTTATGTAACTGGTATTTCTGAAGAAAATGGGGGGGCAGGAAATCCTTCTCCTATAACTGCATACGGCGTTTTTATGGGAATGAAAGCTGCAGCAAAATATAAATTTGGAAGCGACCTTCTTGAAGATAAAGTAGTATATGTACAAGGAATTGGAAACGTAGGTGAAGCATTAGTTGAAAATTTACGCAACGAAGGTGCTAAAGTTTATATTTCAGATATAAACCAAGAACGTTTGGAAGAAGTACGCGACAAATACAGCGTAGAGATTTACGGAGGAAGTAACCTATATGCTGAAAAAATGGACATTTATGCACCTTGTGCATTAGGAGCTACGGTGAATGATTTTACAATAAATCAGCTAAATACAAAAATTATTGCGGGTGCGGCAAACAATCAGTTATCCGAAGAAAGAAAGCATGGACAAATGCTTCGCGATAAAGGGATTGTTTACGCTCCGGACTTCTTGATTAATGCCGGAGGAATTATAAATGTATACGCAGAACTTGAAAATTACGACCGAAAGGAAATAATACGCAAGACAGAAAACATATATAATACAACCCTAGATATTCTTAAAAAGGCTGAAAACGATAACATTACAACGCATCAAGCTGCTTTCGATATCGCCCAGGCGAGAATAGATGCAAGAAAAAACGAAAAATAGTTTTCAGCTTTCATAAAACACTATCTTTGCAACGCACAGGATTTTCTTGTGCGTTGCCATTTTAAAAAGTTCTTTTCAAAAAAAATATGCTTACAAGAAGACATATCCGAGTAAAAGTTTTGCAATCAGTTTATGCTTATAATCAGAGCGTAGCTCCAAGTATAGATGTGCAAGAAAAATTTCTTCATCACAGTATTGGTAAAATGCAAGACCTGTATTTGCTGATGCTACAATTGTTAATTTCTGTCCAAGATCAAGCAGAAGAATTCCTTACAAAATCGCAACAGAAACATCTTGCCACAGCATCAGAGAAAAACCCTAGGCGCACTTTTATAGATAATAAGGTTCTAAAAGTTATTGCAAATAATACTGCATTTTCTGATATAGTTGAAAAGAAAAACCTTAATTATTGGGCATTTGATGGCGAATATGTAAATATTATATTCAACGAATTACGGCAAAAAGATTGGTATGAGACGTATCTGACAATTAAAGAAACTACTTATAAAGAAGACCAAGATTTTGTCCTTAAATTCTACAAAGAAGTGCTTGCTCCTAATGATAAGCTATATGATTATTTAGAAGACAAACAACTTACTTGGATGGATGATTTTCCTATTGTGAATACAGCGATCATGAAAATGCTGAGTAAGCTGTCAGAAAAAAATGCTTCTTCACTTCTAGTTCCAAATCTTTATAAAAATGATGAAGACCACGAGTTCGCGCTTCAGTTATTCCGAAAAGTTATTTTGAACGAAGACAAGTTGAACGCTCAAATAGAAGGAAAAACTCCAAATTGGGATCAAGATCGTATTGCCGAAATAGATTTAATTATTTTAAAAATGGGTGTCGCAGAGTTTTTATATTTTCCATCAATACCTGCACGCGCTACAATAAATGAATATTTAGAAGTTTCGAAAGAATATTCAACCCCAAAAAGTAGCATCTTCGTGAACGGTATTTTAGATAAAATAGTGAAAGAATTTTCTGAATCTGGGAAGCTTAATAAAATAGGAAGAGGACTTCTATAAAAGCAAAATAATGTCTATTTTTGCCGTGCTAAAAACATAAAAATTTAATTATCATGAAAAAATCAGTTTTAATAGTAGCAATACTATCTGTTTTTGCCTTTTCTTCTTGTAAAGACAATGCAGCAGACAAAGTAAATGAAGAAAACGTTGCAACCGCTGAGGCGCGCGACGCAGACTCTGGAAAGTTTCCAATAATAACCTTTGACGAAAGTCAATTTGACTTTGGAACAATTGACCAAGGAGCTGCCCAAGAGCATGTTTTTAAATTCAAAAACACAGGCGACGCTCCATTAATGATTGTAAATGCTAAAAGTAGCTGTGGTTGTACTATCCCAGAATACACTAAAGATCCAGTTGCTCCAGGTGCTACAGGTGAAATGTTAGTAAAATTTAACGGTAGTGGTCAAAACCAAGTTAGTAAAACAGTTACCCTTACAACAAACACAAAAGCAGGTACAGAAACTTTAACAATTAAAGCTTTTGTAACACCTAAAGCTGGAGCATCGGCGCCAGTAAAGATGCCAACGTCTTAATTAACTATTAGTTATATTTTTAAAATTATGATGGAACAAATTCAAAGTTTTTTACCTATAATATTATTGTTTGCTGTGATGTATCTTTTTTTGATACGCCCGCAAATGAAAAAAGCCAAACAAGAAAAACAGTTTGCCGCTGAACTTAAAAAAGGTGATAAAGTAATTACAAATGGTGGTTTACACGGTAAAGTATTAGAGCTAAATGACGATGGTACTTGTATTATTGAAAGTGGTGCAGGAAAAATGAAGTTTGAAAGATCTGCCATTTCTATGGAAAGAACTGCAAAACTAAACGCTCCCGTTAAAGAAAAGAAATAGTATATTAAATTGTTCCTTTTTAAATAAAAACTCCCTCACTATTTTTAATAGTTGAGGGAGTTTCGTTTTTTATTTGACGCTTTAGAATTTTCCTTCATTCGTCATTCGTCAATTTTCACTCTTCTTCCTGCTTAAATTTAGAAAGATCCTGAGCTGTAATTTGTGCAATCTTAACAATTACTTCTACAGCTTTTTGCATACTTTCTACTGGAACATATTCATACCTTCCGTGAAAATTATGCCCGCCTGCAAAAATGTTTGGACATGGAAGCCCCATAAAGCTTAGTTGAGACCCATCCGTTCCACCACGTATTGGTTTTATAAGTGGTTTAATACCTACTTGTTCCATAGCTTGTTTTGCAATTTTTACAATATGCATAACAGGTTCAATCTTCTCACGCATATTAAAATATTGATCCTTTATTTCAACAGAAACCACTTCCATTTCAAATTGCTCGTTAAGTTCATCGGCTAATTGTTGAACCATTTGTTTTCTTGCTTCAAAATGCTTTTTATCGTGATCGCGAATTATGTATTGAATTTTAGTTTCGTCAACTGTTCCTGAAATACCGTGAAGGTGAAAGAAACCCTCACGACCTTCCGTGTGTTCTGGTGTTTCTAATCTTGGTAAAGAATTAATATAGTCTGTAGCAATATACATACTGTTTACCATTTTTCCTTTTGCATAACCTGGGTGTACAATTTTTCCTTTAACAGTAACTACTGCACCGGCTGCGTTAAAGTTTTCGTACTCTAGCTCGCCAACTTGGCTACCGTCCATTGTGTATGCCCAGTCTGCACCAAACTTTTTAACGTCAAATTTATGAGCGCCGCGACCTATTTCTTCATCGGGAGTAAAACCTACACGAATTTTTCCGTGTTTAATTTCTGGATGGTTTATTAGGTATTCCATTGCCGAAACTATTTCGGTAATCCCAGCTTTATCATCCGCACCCAAAAGCGTTGTTCCGTCGGTTGTAATTAAGGTTTTGCCTTTATAAAGCAATAAATCTTCAAAATAATCAGGAGAGAGAATTATGTTTTGCTCTTTGTTAAGAACAATATCTTTTCCATCATAATCTTCAATTACTTGTGGTTTAACGTTTGCGCCCGTAAAATCTGGCGAAGTATCAAAATGCGAAATAAAACCAATTACAGGAACGTGGTGCGAAACATTAGATTGTAAAGTAGCCATTATATAGGCGTTTTCATCTATTGTAACATCTTGCATTCCTATTTGCTTGAGTTCTTCGGCCAGTTTATTGGCAAGATTCCATTGTTTTTTTGTGCTCGGCGTTGTGTCGCTATTTGGGTCACTTTCGGTGTCAATAGTTACATAGCCTTTAAAGCGGTCAATAATGTGTTGTTTTTCAATCATGATTTTTCTTTTACGCTACAAAATAAAGCATATTCAAAATAACAAATACATAGTTTAGTGTATTTTTGCACCACACTTTTCAACCATGTACAAAACTATCATTCGTCCCATATTTTTCAGCTTCGATCCTGAAAAAATTCATTATTTCACTTTTTCATTGCTTCGTTTTTTTAATAAAATTGGCTTCGGAAGTATTTTTAGAGGCCTTTATAAAGTTGAAAATTCAAAACTAGAACGAGAACTTTTTGGACTTAAATTTCCAAACCCTGTTGGGCTTGCTGCGGGCTTTGATAAAGATGCAAAACTTTACAAAGAGCTTTCAAACTTAGGTTTTGGTTTTATTGAAATAGGCACCGTAACCCCAAAACCACAAGCTGGAAATGAAAAGCCACGCTTATTCCGTCTAAAAGAAGATTCCGCAATTATAAACCGAATGGGTTTTAATAATGGAGGTGTTGAAGAAGCAGTTGAAAGATTAAAAGCAAACTGTCATCCTGAGCCCTTCGACTCCGCTCAGAACGGGCTCCCTCGAAGGGTCTTAATCGGAGGAAACATAGGTAAAAATAAAGTAACACCAAATGAAGAAGCCGTAAACGACTATGTAATTTGCTTTGAAGCACTTTTTGATTATGTAGATTATTTTGTGGTAAACGTAAGCTCGCCAAACACGCCAAACCTTCGTGCGTTACAGGAAAAGAAGCCGTTGACAAATTTATTACAAACACTTCAAGATAAAAATAACTCAAAGAAAAAGCGTAAACCTATTCTTCTAAAAATTGCCCCAGATTTGACCGACGAGCAGCTTTTGGATATTATAGAAATAGTTTCAACAACAAAAATTGACGGAGTAATTGCAACAAACACTACCATTTCTCGTGAAGGGATTTCATCAGATAACAAAAAGGAAATGGGCGGTTTAAGCGGAAAACCTTTAAATAAAAGAGCAACGGAAGTAATCCGTTTTCTTTCTGAAGAAAGCAATAAAGCATTCCCAATTATTGGCGTTGGCGGAATCCATTCTGCAGAAGATGCTTTGGAAAAACTAAATGCTGGCGCAAGTTTGGTACAACTTTATACAGGTTTTATTTACGAAGGACCAAGCTTGGTAAAGCGAATAAACAAGGCTATTTTGAAACGACCTACGACGAAAGGACGTAAGACCTAAGATTAATAATGCACATTTTATCTATAAATTATAAATATACTCACTACACATAGGAACCCGAAAAATACTCTTAGATAATTTTCAAATTATTAAACCCGATTTTTCGGGTTCCTAT
>CAZFUX010000041.1:0-14786 GCA_964522085.1 uncultured Aequorivita sp. | reverse complement strand
TTTTCAAATTATTAAACCCGATTTTTAGGGTTCCTATGTGTAGTGAGTATATACCATCTATTTGCAGCATAATTAAACAAATCACGTTTATCGAGTTTATAATCAATAGTTGCTTGCTTCATTTTTAAAACTAACTCTTCCCAATCTAATGTTTTGTAAATAAAATTGGTGTAGTCATCCCAAAAATCATTTTGCTTTTGTCCCCAGCTATAATTATACGGGAGTCTCTTTTTTAACTCATTTTCAATATTTTGAAGATTCAGCGCGCTCATAAAAATAAAAACACAAAGGGTAAAAGCAAAACCAGCCAAAGCATTATTTCCTTAAACCAAAATTCGGTAACGTCTTTTTTTACATATCGTTTCATCCCAAAATTTTCAATATAATTTGCAGCTATAATGGCTACTGGTGCCAAAATAAAAAGAATCTCTGCTCCCGTTTTTTCAGGTTCTAGTAAGGCTACAAAAAAACTGATTATACTAACATAAAACAATAAAAAATGATTCGATTTGTGCTTGGAAGGTATAGAGGTCATTTTTGAAATACGGTACACTCCAGTCCAAATATAAAACCCAAGAATTACGGTTATTGGAACTAAAATAGAAGCCGAATTGTATTTAGAAAAATCGAAACTTATAGGTTGTTTCCAATTAAAAAACCATTCAAAAGAGTTGTAAATCAATAACTGAGATGCTGTATTTATAAGGAAAACTACTAAAAACCCTGTAATTGGTATTAGCATTTGTTTATAGTTTGAATTAGGTTTTTGCACAATAGCTATCCAAAGCGGAATAAAAAAAAGCAAACTCCAGAAATGAAAAAGGGAAGCTACTGTTATCCATACACTTGCGTCCAGAATTTTTTTTGATGAATTAGTGTCACTACGCAAACTCATAATTCTCCGCAATGCAAGTAACAGAAACAGATTTGCCAAAAGTATGGTGTGTGCCTTAAAAATAATAGGGAGCATAGCCATAAAACAAGTGAAGAAAAAAATTGCGAAAGAATTATTCTTTGTCAGTTGGTTTTTACGAATTACAAAATCCAACAATAACATACTTAACACACTAAGAATGATAAAGACCCCATGAATAACGAATAAGATAGAGGTATTGATACTAGATAAACCCGTGATTGTTCCCAAAATATAGGCAGCCGCAATAAAAATACCAAGGAGTAAATAATTTAATGGAATTGATTTTCCGAAAAAGCTTGTTAACATAAGGGTTATTTTATACTTTTGCCATATAAAGATATAAAGATATAAAGATATAAAGATATGACTTGGAAAGGTTTTTGGGAAGGAATTGCTTCCATATTTGAAGATGTGCTTTTTAAACCTTATGATTGGCTTACTGACATCCAGTTTGATAGCTGGTGGCTTGCTAATATTGTTTCATGGATACTTCTTTTGATTGGTGCAGTAGCTTTTACTTATTGGTTGCTTCAACTAAAAAAATTCAATGAAAGTACAGAGAGTACCTATACTTATGACGAGAACCCATAATATTTATAGGTCAAAACCTATATCACTACGATAATTCATCCTATCAAAATTTAGTTTATCTATATTTTGATAGGATTTTTTTAGTGCCTTTCTGAAATCACTATCCAAAGAAGTTACCGCTAAAACTCGTCCACCGTTTGTAAGTATTTTACCGTATTCAGCCTTTGTGCCTGCGTGAAAAACTAGGGAGTCTTTCACGTTTTCTATACCTGTAATTTCCTTTCCTTTTTCATAATCTTCGGGATAGCCTCCTGAAACTAGCATCACTGTTGTTGCTGCTCTTTCGTCAATTTCAATATTTATAGCATTTAGTTTTTGATGAAAAGTAGCTTCAAATAAATCAATTAAATCAGTTTTTATTCGTGGCAGAACAACTTCGGTCTCGGGGTCGCCCATTCTTACATTATATTCTATTACCAAAGGTTCGTTATTCACTTTTATCAAACCTATAAAAACGAAGCCCTTGTAATCTACATTTTCTTTAGAAAGACCGTTAACTGTTGGTTTTACAATACGTTCCTCAATTTTTTTCATTAATTCTTCATCTGCAAAAGGCACTGGAGAAATAGCACCCATTCCACCCGTGTTTAATCCTGTATCGCCTTCACCAATACGTTTGTAATCTTTTGCCGTTGGAAGAATTTTGTAGTTTTTACCGTCAGTCAACACAAAAATGCTTAGCTCTATTCCATCCAAGAACTCCTCAATTACTACTTTTGAGCTTGCTTCGCCAAATTTGCTATGCGTTAGCATATTTTCAAGTTCTTGCTTGGCTTCAGCTAAGTCTTTTAGAATTAAAACGCCTTTCCCCGCAGCCAGACCATCTGCTTTCAATACATACGGAGGTTTTAAAGTTTCTAAAAATACTTTTCCTGCTTCCAAAGATTCCGCTGTAAAACTTTCATACGCCGCCGTAGGAATATTATGCTGTATCATAAACTCCTTTGCACGTTGCTTGCTACCTTCTAGCAATGCACCACGTTTTGATGGACCTATTAGCATTACATTCTCCAACGCTGAAGTTTCGGAAAAATAATCTGCAATTCCTTGAACCAATGGATCTTCAGGCCCCACAACGACCATTTCAATATTATTTTCAACAACACACTTTTTTATAGCTTCAAAATCGGTTGGATTTATAGCTACATTTGTTGCGATGGAGGCTGTACCAGCATTTCCGGGAGCTACAAAAAGTTTTTCGCAACGTTTGCTTTGCGAAATTTTATAAGCAAATGTGTGTTCACGACCGCCAGAGCCAAGGATGAGAATATTCATATTTGAAATGTTTTGTTTCGGTGTCAAAAATAATTGTTTGTACCTTGAACCGCTAATTTTTGGCCTAAAAACCTCAACAAAGAATTTTTAAATGTATTCATTTCTTCTAAACAAGTTTTTATTGCCTTTGGGATCATCGTTTTTCAGCGGTAATTATTCAAAAGAGCTAAAAAAATGGAAAGAATACGACCAAATGCCTGCCAAGGATCTTGAAAAAATTCAAAATGAAGGCGTTTCAAAACTACTTCAGTTAGCACTTAAGGATGTTCCATATTATCATAATTTAAAACTTCCTCCGAATGCTACTTTAAAGGATTTTCCAATTCTTACAAAAAATAAATTACGTGAAAATGCAGATACGCTAATTTCAACAAAATATAAAAAAGAAAATCTTAATAAAAATCATAGTAGTGGCAGTAGTGGTGCGCAATCTGTAACTTTTATGACGAAACAACATACGTTTTATTTACGTGCATTACAGACACATTGGTGGAAATGGGGCGGTTATAATCCTGGGGAACTATTGCTGCAAGCAGGGATGTCTACAAAAAGAGGATTTACTAAAACTTTAAAAGATGCTTTTTTTAAAGTTAAATATATGGATGCTTTCAACTTAAAGGCAGAGAATATTAAGGGTATTCTTAAAACCTTTAATAACAAAAAGTCCAAACATTTGGCAGGCTATCCTTCGGCGCTTAATGAAATTGCGCTTGCTGCAATTAGTGAAAATAAAACTTATTCCTTTAAAAGTTTAATTTCTTACGGAGACAAACTATTTTCTCAATATGAAAAAAACTTTAAAAAGGCGTTTCAAAATCCTACGATTGTAAATACTTATGGTTGCGCAGAAGGTTTTTTAATGGGGTGTATGGTTGATGGTGCATTTTATAATATTATGTCGCCTCACGTTTTTTTAGAAATAGTAGATGATGCTGGAAAGACTGTGGAAGATGGCCAACGCGGACATATTCTTGTTACATGTCTTACAAATTTGGCGATGCCCATAATTCGTTATAAATTAGGCGATTTAGGTGTTATTTTGCCAAAAAATGAGTATCCTAAAAACCGAAGGTTTAATTATCCTTTACTAAAAGAAGTAACAGGCCGTGAAACAGATGTTATAAAAGCACCAAACGGAAATGTATTAATAGTACATAGTTTTACAGGGATTTTTGAATTTTATGAAGAAATAAAGCAATTTAAGATCATTCAAACTTCAAAAGATAAAATAACCATTGAATATATATTGCAAAACAGAGTCCAAATATCTTTAAATACACAACGAGAGATTGAAGAAAAACTTCTTAAACTCGTGGACAATTCGATGAAAATTTATTTTAAGAAAGTAATGAACATTACTTCCTCTCCATCTGGGAAACCACAAATTATTGATATAAAATTTGATTCGTAAATTAAGCTTGTGCAAAAAATTATTCTTTTAATAACAAATTACTTTCCGCCAGAAAAAGGTGCGGCCGCTAACCGGATGCAAAGTATTGCTGAAGGTTTGGGAAAGGAAGGGTTTACTGTAAAAGTAGTTTGCCCACTACCCAACTACCCCAGTGGAAAGGTTTTTAAAGAATATAATGGCAAGTTTTCTGTTACCGAAAATACAACCTTTGGAAAAATTACCCGTTTGTGGATTTGGCCCAGCAATTCTAGCAACAAGTTAGTACGATTGCTATCTATGATTTCATTTTCATTCAGTTTGATTTTATTTTTTCTTTTCAGTAAAACACCTCAAAAGATTTTTATACAATATTCGCCAGTTTTTGTTGGGTTTACCGCGGTTTGCTTAGCGCAATTTTTTTCAAAAAAAATCATCTTGAATGTATCAGACCTTTGGCCTTTGGCAGGTTTAGAAATGGATATTTTAAAGAAAGGATGGTATTATAACTTGATGCTAAAAATGGAACATTATTGCTACAGAAAAGCTGCTTTAATTGTTGGACAGTCTGAAGAGATACTGCAACATATTTCAACTTTTGAAAAAGAAAAACCTACATTTTTATACAGAAATATTCCAAATTTTGAAGTTTCAAAAATCACACAAATTTCGACTTCCGAAGAAATTAAAATCGTTTATGCAGGCTTACTAGGTGTTGCACAGGGTCTTTTTGAAATCTGCCAACGCATTAATTTACCAAAAAATATAAGTTTTCATATTTACGGTGCGGGGCCAGAGGCAGAAAAAATTAAAAATTTCAATAACCCAAATATTCATTTTTATGGCGAGTTAAGTAGGAAACAGTTACATAACGAATTACATAAATATGATGTTGCATTTATTCCTTTAGTAAAACGAATATATGGCTCAGTACCTTCAAAAGTATTTGAATATACCCGTTTGGGCCTACCAGTGCTTTATTTTGCAGGTGGTGAAGGCGGAGAAATCACAGAAAAAGAGTCATTAGGTTGGGTTGTTGAAGTACAGAATTTTGAAGCGTTACAACACTTTTTAAATACTTTTACTAAAGATGGTTTAAGTATTTTTCCAAAAGAAGTTGTTCAGAAAAATTCGATTACTGCTTTTCAATTCAACAAACAATTTGAAGGTTTTATTACCGCCATAAAAAACGTTTAATACGCTTTTTCTTCACCGCGAAGAGCATTATAAATGGTTTGGAATACAATTTTTACATCCAGAAAAAGACTCCAATTTTCAAGATAAAAGATGTCGTATTTAACTCTATTAATAATATGGTTGTCGTCTTCTACCTCACCTCGATAACCGCTTACTTGCGCTAAACCTGTAATACCTGGCTTTATAAAATGGCGCACCATAAACTTATCTATACGCTCTGCGTACATTTGCGTATGGCTTACCATATGCGGTCTTGGCCCAACAACAGACATATCTCCTTTAAGCACATTTATAAACTGCGGAAGCTCATCTATACTTGTTTTTCGAATTAACCGACCAACTCGCGTTACCCGTTCGTCACCTTTGCTTATTTGATGGAGGTGTGCCATTGAGTTGGGCTTCATGGATCTAAATTTATAACAATAAAACTCCTTATAGTCCAATCCATTTCGCTTCTGCTTGAAAAAAACCGGACCCTTTGACTCTAGCTTTATCCAAAGACCTAATAATGGTGTAAGCCATGACAATATTCCTATAATAACAGCTAAAGATAGTACTATATCAAAACTTCGTTTTATAAATTTATTGAACGGTTCGTCCATTGGTATTTTACGCAACGAGAGTATTGGCAAAACGCCATAATAGCTAAAATCTAATTTTTTACTATAAATCTCTTTGTTGTCGGGGAGAAATTTTAAGATTTTAAGGTTATTGTCAACAAAATCTATCAGTTTTATTAAATCTTTATTGCCTATTTCAGCAACGGAAGAATATACCTCATCTATTTCTTCAGTCATAATATAATCCAAACATTCTTCAATAGATACCTTATTAGGCCCCTTTAAATCGAATGTTTTATATAGTTTATATCCATAAACTGGATTGGTATTGAAAAATTTTCTGAGTTGCTCTGTTTTTTGGTTTAAACCAATTATTACAACCTTTCGTACATTTCCTCCTAAATGCAAACGGTATTTTTTCAGAAGAAAAAAGATGCCAATTTTTACTATAGAAATGCAAAGCATAGCCAACAAAATATACTGAAATATTATTGAAGCTGAAATAGATAAATGATTGTAAAACCCAAAAAATGAAAAAACAATTAATCCGAAAATTACGCCCTGTTTGCCAATAAGCGACATAATTTTAGAAAAATGTGTAAAACGATAAATTTCATAAAAACCAGAACGCAATGAAAGCAGAAACCAAGCAATCGTTAAAAAAATGACATAATTAAAATATGGAAAGGGTTCTCCAAAAAATTGGAAAGCAAAAATGTGGATAAAGAAGAGATCTATTCCGTAGGAAATAGGCCTCAAAAACCCTGAATATCTTCCGCTTTTAAACATTTTTATTATCTATTATGTTTTGAAAAATCTTTGTGTTCACTTTTAAAAAGTTCTTCTTTTGAAAGATTTTTAAAATATTCAAACGTTTTTTCCATTCCTTCTTCTCTTGAAACTTTTGGTTCCCAACCTAATATTTCTCTTGCTTTTGTAATGTCCGGTTCACGTTGCATTGGGTCGTCCTGAGGTAAGGGTTTGTAAACAATTTTTTGATCGGTTCCTGTAAGTTTTATTATTTCTTTTGCAAAATCGAGAATGGTAATTTCTTCTGGGTTACCAATGTTTACTGGTAGTGCATAATCACTCAACAATAGTCTGTACAATCCATCCACCTCATCATCCACGTAACAAAAAGAGCGTGTTTGCAAGCCATCGCCAAAAACGGTTAAATTTTCTCCGCGTAAAGCTTGACCTATAAATGCGGGTATTACACGACCATCATTAAGTCGCATTCGAGGTCCATAGGTGTTAAAAATACGAGCTATTCTAGTTTCCAAACCGTGAAATCTGTGATACGCCATGGTAATGGATTCTTGAAAACGTTTTGCTTCGTCATAAACGCCTCGTGGGCCAATAGTATTTACGTTTCCAAAATATTCTTCAGTTTGTGGATGTACTAAAGGATCTCCATAAACTTCAGAAGTGGAAGCAATTAAAATACGTGCATTTTTCTCTTTTGCTAGTCCTAAAAGGTTATGCGTACCTAATGAACCTACTTTTAAGGTTTGAATTGGTATTTTTAAATAATCTATAGGGCTTGCTGGTGATGCAAAATGAAGAATATAATCTACATTCCCAGGAACGTGTACAAATTTGGTGACATCGTGATGGTAGAACTCAAAGTCTTCCAACTCAAAAAGATGTGCAATGTTTTTAAGATCGCCTGTTATAAGATTATCCATTGCTATAACGTGAAAATCTTCAGCAATAAATTTATCGCAAAGATGTGACCCTAAAAAGCCAGCAGCTCCTGTAATTAGTACGTGCTTCTTCATAGATTAATTGCTTTTCTTCCTATAGATACATAGCTAAATCCTTCTGTTTCCATATCGTTGGTGTTGTATAAATTTCTGCCATCAAAAACCACTGGATTTTTTAGAAGTTGTTTCAGTTTTTCATAATCTGGAGTTCTGAAAATGCTCCATTCAGTACAAATTAATAATGCATCTGCCCCTTCAAGAGCGGTGTACATAGAATCTGAATATTTCAACGTATCACCAAAATGCTTTTCTATATTTGGCATGGCTTCGGGGTCAAAAACTTGAAGTTTTGCGCCCTTAGTAAGCAAGCCTTCCATCATATCTATTGATGGGGCTTCCCGAATGTCGTCTGTTTCTGGCTTAAAAGCCAAGCCCCATACGGCGATGGTTTTTCCTTTTAAATCGTTATTGAAATAGGTTTCAATCTTAGGTAATAAAATTGTTTTCTGTGCAGAATTTATTTCAATAACAGATTTTAGAATTTTAAAATCATAATTTTCATTCTTTCCTTCTTTGTGGAGTGCTTTCACATCTTTTGGAAAACAAGAACCTCCATAACCAATACCGGGAAAAAGGAACCGTTTGCCAATACGGCTGTCGCTGCCTATTCCTGCTCTTACCATATCTACATCTGCACCTACTTTTTCGCAATAGTTGGCTATTTCGTTCATAAAAGTAATCTTGGTGGCTAAAAATGAGTTTGCAGCGTATTTTGTTAATTCAGCACTCTTTTCATCCATTACGATTATTGGGTTTCCGGAGCGTACAAAAGGGCTGTATAATTTTTGCATTAGTGCCGTTGCTTTTTCGCTGGAAGAACCAATAACGATGCGTTCTGGTTTTAGAAAATCGTCCACGGCAAAACCTTCTCTTAAAAATTCTGGGTTAGAAACTACGTCAAATTCGCATTTGGCATTTTTAGCTATTACATTATAGACTTTTTCTGCTGTGCCAACGGGTACTGTGCTTTTATCTACAATTACTTTGTAACTTTTTATTTTCTTGCCAATTTCTTCTGAAACATTTAAAACATACGATAAATCTGCAGAGCCATCTTCATCTTCGGGCGTTGGTAATGCTAGAAATATAATTTCTCCGTGTTCCAAACCTTCTTCTAACGAAGTAGAAAAACGTAATCTATTGGCTTTAATATTACGTTCAAAAAGAACGTCTAAATGCGGCTCATAGATAGGCACTTCGCCATTACGCATTTTTTCAACTTTTGCTTCATCTATATCTACGCAAATAACTTCGTTACCTGTTTCTGCTAAACACGTTCCTGTTACTAAACCTACATAGCCTGTTCCTATTACTGAAATTTTCATATTTATTTCCACCCTTCGACTCCGCTCAGGGACTAGTCCATTCAGGAAATGTCGCTTGAGATAGCCTTTGGCGGTATTTTTAAATTATCAAAGCGCAAAAGTACAATTTGCAATTCTTTTTATATGTTTTTTGCTTCGCTGTTTTCAATGGTTTTGGCACTTGTTATAAGTGAGATTAAAATAAAACCGATATAGTATGCTCCAATTTGTCTGTGGAATACATTCTCAACTAAACAATATAACACTAAAATTACCAGCATGGCTGTTGGGAAAAATTGTTTTCGTGTGGTAATAAAGCTGACGGCAATAAAGACTAAAAAGAGTAATAATGCTATAAAACCCGCACTGAGATAGAAATCTAAAAATTGATTATGCGTATTATATTGTTGGTCTATAAAATCTTCTTTTTTTATGGAATCTGTTATTTTAGTTTCATAACAGGACACTAACTTATCATTGGTTTCGCCAAAACCCATTCCTAAAAAACTAAAATCTTCTTCGCTAATAATAGTTGCTGCACATTTCCAAACTACCGCTCTAAGCTCGTAAGTCATGGAATTTTCAATAAAAGCTGGCGGTGATTTTTGATTTACTATTTCTTCATCGTATAGGTGAATATTTTTTTTATTCTTAAGAAGAAAAAACAACCCAATTACAGCCACAATAGCTCCAATGGCTATTATTGCTTTCCAAAGTTTCCGTTTGCCATAAAACTGCCTAATTAACAGTAAAACGAATAAGGCTACAACCGCAATTTTAGATGCTATAATTACAATAAACAGTGTATTAATCACAATATTGGCCAAATAATAATTGTTATTTGGATGGTATTTTTTTTTAATTTCCTTAAAAGAAATTAAAATACTAAAGGTGCTAAGCAGCCCCAAATAAAGCCGATCTATTAATAACGACTCTACTACCTGCGGCGAATCTCCCAGGGCAAAACTGCCTGTAGCGTGGGTTATTAAAACAAAGTTATAGATAGAAAATAGAATTGCAGCCAAGGCCGACAAAATAATGGCATTGTTTATTTTCTTTAAATCCCAAACAGGAATGTATAGAATAGCAAGCCCAACAGCAATCATCACTTTTTTAATAATGTTATAATCTTCAGGAAAGCGTCCCGCAATTAATGAATTAATGCAGAGATATGCAAAAAAGCCTAAAAATATGGCTATCGGAAGCGATCTCAATTTCTTAAAATCTTCTTTTTTTACGATAAAAGGAAAAGCAACTACTAAAAGTACTAATAGAATATTTGGCAATGCCCTAATGTAATTATCAAAAGGAATGATGAGATAGAGCAGTAAAAAAGCGTACGGATATATGGCTGCCAGCAGTATTCTCATTGAAATCTTTGTCTGTTTTTAAATTTTAGGGAAAGATAGGAAAGTCTGGGGAGATATTAGAATTTAGTTGGTAGTCTTTAGTCGGTAGAAAAAATGATTTATTGATTAAAAGAAGAAACACTTCTCTATTCCTATCTTGAAAAACGTTCTTTTAAAACTAGGCAGATAAATTTTGAATTACCAACTAAGTAGCGTTTCCACATACGTTTTGGTTCTTGGGCGAAGCGGTAGAACCATTCCAAGCCTGCATTTTGCATCCATTTTGGAGCGCGTTTGGTTTTGCCTGCAACCACATCAAAACTGCCGCCTACACCCATAATTAGGTTTACATTCTTGAGAATGTCGCGGTATTTGTAGAGAAAATTTTCTTTTATGGGAGAAGAGATTGCTACAAAAAGCATTTGCGTTCCGCTGTCTGCAATTTGATGGGCGATTAATTCTTCTTCTGAAGGTGTAAAGTAACCGTTTCTATAACCAGCTATTAATTGCGGACTATAGTTTTCAGAATATTTGCTGACTACTTCTTTTACAATTTCTTCTTCGGCTCCAAAAAGGAAAATTTTATTGTTGTTTTTATGAGCCATTTCTACAAGGCTTGCCATTAAGTCTATACCAGCTACGCGTTCTTTTAGGGGTTTTCCTAAAAATTTTGAAGCCCAAACTACAGCCTGTCCGTCTGCATTTATAATGTGCGACTCTTCAACGCTGCGACGCAATTCCACATCTTTCTGCATTGCCACAATTTTTCCGGCATTTACAACTACGTGATGCAATTGTTCGCCAGTTTTTATCTTTTCTTCAACCAACGCAAGGGTTTCTTGCATGGAAAGATTATCTATTGTGGTATGCAGAATATGTATTCTATCGCTCATTTGTTTCTAAAAAATAGTATGAAAATGCATAAAACATCCAAGCCTGCGCCCAACGCATATAAGGAATGTTTGAATTGAAATATTTATTTTTCTGATATTGAAAAAACCCTTTTTCGGACTGCATATTTTCAACAGTCCAATTTATAACGCGATCAATTAATTCAGCGTTTTCCTTGAAAACTTCTAGCTTGCTCAAAGTTACAACCAATTGCGCAGGTGCGTGAATATCTATTGGAAAAATTGAATTGTTGTAGTATTTTGAAATACCTTCTTCAGTAAAAAAAGTTTTTAAATAATATTCAAGCCCTTTTTCAATATGATTTGAAAATGAAGTATCGCCAGAAACTTTTTGATAGGTATAAATACATTCCAAGTTATAACCGGTATGAAAATTATCTACCCATTGGTGGTACGGTAAAGTTCCATACGCCCAAGCGCCATTTTCTTGTTGAAAATCGGCAGCATATTGTACTGCTTTTTTGGCTTCGGATAATAGATTTTCATCTTTCGTAAATTCATATACAAGGCTCAATAATTTTGCGCCTAGCAAGGAAGCATTAAAAACCTGCGTTTTGTCTATAGGCGAATATGAAAAAGAAAAGTTTCCTTTTTCATCAAATGTTCTATTTAAATCCTTCAAAACGAATTGTGTTGCACTTTTTGCTACCTTTAAATATGCTTCGTTTTTTGTGATTTTATAAGCTTCGAGTAGGGCTTCAGTTATAAACGTAGTGGCAACAACTGTTGGCATTCCTTTTGGCTGAAAAAATGCACGTGCCTGCCAGTCAAAATTGTAACCCCAACAAGCTCCAGAATACCCTTCGGTTTGCATTGTAAGCACTTGTTGTGCCAGTTGGTTTATCTTTTCAAGATATTCAGGTTTGGGGTCCGTTTTGTAAAGATTACAATAACCAGTAATAAAAAGCCCTAGGCCTTTTGCATTGTACCCTTTTTTAACCGAAGTAATTTTTCTGAAATTTACAGGGCTTCTTTTAAAAACTTGAATCCAAGAAAGACGAAAAAGGCGCGTTTTTGAAATTATGGGAATAACCTGAAACAACCTGCTGTTAAGACCGTCATAAGGATCCCAACCTTTAAAGTTTTCCTTTTCGCAATAGGATTTCAGTTTTTGAAAACTGTTGTTGAAATCGGCCATTTGTTCCTTCGCAATTATTTTTTTGAAGTTGCTAAAGTAAGGGATTATAACGAAAAGACCTCATAGGTTTTAAAAACCTATGAGGTCTTAGAAAAACAGTTCTAAATTCTAAATATCCTGCGGCAATCCCGTTGCCAATGAATCCAAAACTTTAAACGTTGTAAGCGTTGTTAAATATATAGATTCAAAAGGAATTGGCGCTTCGGTGTTTTGTTTTAATGATTTCAAAAATGCCGCAACTTCTTGTTTGTGACCTTTGCCATCCAATTTCAACTTTATTTGTTTATTCCCTTTGTGGAGATCTCCTTTTCTGAAATCGTGAATTCTACCAACCTTTCCGCCAGAAAACACTTCTATTAATTCCTTAGGAAGTGATTTATCGCCATTACCAAGGTACATCAGGTTTCCGATAGAACCATCGCTGAATGAAACTGTGATTGAAATATTGTCTTCGGAAGTAAGATTTTGATTATCCGTTTTGATAGACGCTGCATACACTTTTACAGGTTTTGCATCTGTGAAATATTGCATCAAATCTATAAAATGGCACATTTCACCAATGATTCTTCCGCCACCTATCTCTTTATGTTGTGTCCAATGGTCTTTTGGAAGAAAACCAGCATTCACACGAATGTTAACTACTTTTGGTTCGCCGTTGCCTACAAATTCAGACTTAATTTTTTCAGCAATTGGAGAAAATCTTCGGTTGAAACCAACCATTAATTTTTGCTTGCTTGCTTGATATATTTTTTTAACTTCTTCTAATTCATCATAATTCATCGCCAAAGGTTTCTCAACGAAAACATTTTTACCAGCTTTTAGGGCTTCCATAGTGTATGAAGCGTGGCTGTTGTGCGGTGTTGCAATGAAAACTGTATTTATTTTATCATTTTTAATAACATCCTGTGCTTCAGAAGAAGCATTGTTGAAACCAAACTTTGTAGCCACATTTTTAGCGGTAATACCTTTGGTAGTAACAACCGTATCAAGCGATGCGCCTTCTTTTTTGGTATAAGGAATTAAATAACTCTGCGCGAAACTTCCAGCGCCAATAAAACCAATATTTATAGTTGAAACAGCATTGGATTGAACAGAAACTAGCGATGTTTTCTTTGTTTCACTTTCTGGATAAGCTAATAGAATACCGATATGTGGCTCTTCCACTTTTCCTAATACAATGTCGTAGGCTTTTTCAGCTTCCGTTATATCAAAAGTATGTGTGATTAAATTTTTAAGTTTTACCGTTCCTTGCGAAATTAGATCTAGAAAGGTTTCCATATTGCGCTGTTCGGTGTAGCGAACGTAGGCGAATGGGTAGTCTACGCCATCTTCTTCATAAATATTATCATATCTTCCAGGACCATAAGAGCAGGACATTTTAAGTTCCAGTTCTTTTCTATAAAAATCCGGATCGCGTGGAATGTCCATTTTCACGGCGCCTACAACAATTACTTTCCCTTTTTTACGGCTTATAACTGCAGAAAGTTCTATTGGGTCGTTACTCGGGGCTGCAGCTGTAATGATTACGCTGTCAAAACCATGACCGTCTGTAAAGTTGTCGATTGCGGTATTTAAGTTAGAATCGCTACGAAGCATTGCTGCATCTGCGCCACTTTTTAATGCGAGATCAATTAAATTTTTTGAAAGATCTACGCCAAAAACGCGGCAACCATTTGCTTTTAGTAATTGTACAGTAAGTTGTCCTAAAAGGCCAAGACCGATTACGCAAACTTTATCGCCCAATCGTGGTTCTGCTTGACGAACACCTTGCAAAGCAATTGCTCCCAAAGTTGTAAAACTGCCTTCCTCAAAAGAAACATTGTCTGGAATTTTAACTACTAAATTCTGCGGAATAGCAACAACCTCAGCGTGTGAGGCATAATCCTGTCCTGCGCAGGCAACACGATCGCCTGGCTTGAATTTGCTGTTGCTGTCCATAGAAGCGGCAACAACACCAGAAGTGCTGTAACCAAGCGCTTTTAAAGAATCAAGCTTTGTTTTTACTTTATCTATTGTAGCTTTTAAGCCTTCCTTTTTTATATTTTGAAGTACTTGCGCCACAAGGTCTGGGCGTTGTTTGGCTTTACCAATAAGGCTGGCTTTACCAACTTTTACAGTACCTCTTTCCGTTCCTGCACTTATTAGGGAAAATTTATTTTCTACAAGCACCATATTTTCCGAAATGGAAGGGTTTGGCACTTCATCTACATATAATTCTCCAGTTTTAAAGTTTTGGATTACTTGCTTCATTATTGCGAATTTTGGTGCAAAAGTAAGGTTTTCATGTTTAAGAATAACATGAAACTTAACACACGATATTACATCGTTGATTTTAAATTATTTAACTATACTCACTACAGATAGGAACCCGAAAAATCGGGTTTAATAATTT
>CAZFUX010000040.1:0-15278 GCA_964522085.1 uncultured Aequorivita sp. | reverse complement strand
GTTAATTTAGGTAGTGAAATCTTGGATTCCCGAAAACCTAAATGGAGTGAGTATAGAAGCTACTGGAACCAATATGGAAATTGATGAAACTTGGGATGCTATTGATGAAATAGATTTAGATAAATTGGGCTAATCCTAAAATTTTACACCCTTAAAAAGGCTGAGAACATTAATGTTCTCAGCCTTTTTTTATTTGTGTTACATCTGTTATAGAGTTTGTTACAATAGTTATAAAGCTCAATTTGTCTTTGCCATAGCTTTGTAACATCATTAGTTCGCTTACTAGAAATCTCCCCGGTTCTATAGAACTAATAAACAAATACTAACTTTTAAAACAAGTATCATGAAAAATCAAATTACTCTATTAATGTGTTCACTTTGTATTTTTACAGGGGTTGCACAAACAGATTTAACGGGAAATTCAATAGTAATCCCAGACAGAACTCCAGAACTAGAAGCTTTGTGCCAACAGGCAAAAGCTCTTGACGAGAACGGCACAGCAGCCGAGATAAACGCCAACCGAATAGCCATTAAAAATGCTTGGCAATCAATGAATCCCGCCATTGCGGCACTTTATAGACCTATAACAACTAACCTTTTGCCAGAAATTGATGTTACTGGTCAAAGTAACAGTCCAACCCAACGTGATGAAGAAAATTATATTCCAGAAGATTGGAGTACAGATAGATTATTAATGAGCGAATTTGTTGACGGAGGAGTTGAAATGGATGTTACTGATAGCGGCGACATCTACATTTCTGCTTATCAGAATGATATTGATAACGAAGGTACTTTTGATGAACTAATTATTTTTAGATCTACAGACGGTGGAAATAACTTTACCGAATGGCAAAGAATAAATGTTACTGCACCTATGCGTAAACTACAGATAACTTCTATGGATGGAATTGGAGATAATTATCTACTAGCTTATCTAGTAACAGAAACCAAGAATTTTCAGGTTTTTCGTTGGAACATGGCCACAGGAGATTTTCAAGCTGAAGTAATAGCTTCTGATGTTACAGATTTTAGCGTAGATAGAAATTATCCTACAAGCACCAGTACACAAAGAGTTTTTACAACCTATCACAAGTCTAGTAATAGTACTTATTCTGCACGTAGCACTTCAGGCAGCTATGGATTTGATTGGGTAGATGAAAACTCAATCGGAATTATTGGAGAGCAAATAGACTTTGCTTATGGTATTAATGGTGGATGCTACGTAACATTTATTGGTTTTAATTCCAGAAGTCTTCGTGCCAATGTAAACAGCAACTACAATGATCCTGCGTCATGGGGATCAAATGAAACAATCACAGATGGAGCCGCAACAGAAGTAATAAACCCAGCAATTCGTGCAGCCAGATTAGATCTCGCTAGTGATAAAGTAGTTATCTGGGCATCGCAAAGACCAGATGGATCAACAGATGGATATAGTGGTTTTGGCCTTAAACGCGAAAACGGTGGGCCTATCCCAATTTTAGTAATTTTGGATCAGGTGGTACAGATTGGAGTATAGCACAAACAGATAGTTGGGTGCGCAAAGTTAGTAACACAGATGAAATTCGCTTATCATACGTTCGCAACAATGTTCCAAATGCTGAGGATGACTCAAATAGATCTATAACCTTTAATGGCGCTGGTTTTGACGTTTTTGAACCAGTAGCAGACATAGGTATAAATGTTTGGGACGGTTTTCCATCCGCAACTGCAGAAACTAACGATACATTACCTTGTATAGCTTTTGCAGGAACCGATGCAACACGAAGCTTTGGTTTTGGTCTTTATTTTGATGCAAAAAAAGTACTTAGCGTAGAAGAAAATTCTTTTGAAGATTTCACATTTTATCCTAACCCAGTAAATGATATTTTAAACCTTTCTACTAAAGGCACCATAGAGAAAGGTGCAATATTTACTTCACTGGGGCAAAAAGCGATTGAAACTTCAGTAGGGCAAAATAAAACTTCATTAAACATAGCACCTCTTTCAACAGGAGTATATTTTATGAAAGTAAAAATAGATGGTAATTATACCACCTATAAAATTGTTAAACATTAAGCAGAAGTGAGGAGTTGTTTAATGTTGTATAAGAGAGACCGTGTAAAAACGGTCTCTTTTTTTATTTAGATTGAAATCTTCGGCTTCATATTTGATAAAAAGTAATAGAAAACGATAGCCCTCAAGGCATTTGTTTATATTTACAGCATGCGCAAACTTCTTGTCATTATACTATTTTTTGTAACAACTGCGGGCTTTTCGCAGAGCGATGCTTTGGCAAAAAATTATTTTGAACAAGGCGAATTTCAAAAGGCACTTAGCATTTATGAAAAACTGAGCAAGCAAAACTCATATAGGTTAGATTATTTTATGGGAATGGTTGAGGCTAACCAACAGCTGGAGAATTTTGCTGAAGTAGAAAAATTGCTTCAAGAAAAATTAGCTAAAAGTCGAAATTACACTCAGCTTTATGTTGAACTTGGGCATAATTACACGCTTCAAAATAAAACAGAACTTGCTTCAGAAAACTTCAATAAAGCCATCGCATCCCTCGATGAAAATCCAAGTTATGCTTACAACGTTGGAGCAACTTTTGAAAAATATAACTTGCTGGATGAAGCTGTAATTACTTATGAAAAAGCAATGGCGCTTAGTGATAGAATGGACTTTAATGGAAAATTAGCCCAAATTTATGGTGAACAAGGAAAGCTTGAAAAAATGTTCGAAAGCTACCTAAATATCATAGAAAAAAACTTAAGTTTTAAAAATATAGCACAACGCTATTTTAGTCTTTACATCACGGAAGATCCAACCAATGAGGCAAATTTAATTCTTAAAAAAAGCCTGCTTCAGCGTTCGCAACAAAACCCCGATGTGCTTTATAACGAATTATTGAGCTGGCTATTTATTCAACAAAAAGAATACAAAAAAGCATTTATACAAAAAAAAGCAATCTACAAACGTATTGGCGAAGACCTTAGAGGCATTAAGGATTTAGCATATATAGCAATTGCAGATGAGGATTATGATACTGCAAGAGAAATAGTAAACTACATTATTGAAAACTCCGAGACTGCACAAACCCAGCTTCAGGCAAACCAAATTTTAATGCAAATTGAAGTAGAATCTGCTACATCTAAGCAATATGCAGAAATAGAAAAAAAGTTTGAAACGTTATTAGATGAATACGGTCGAAACCGCGAAACCTATCAAATGCAAATAGATTACAACCATTTTTTAGCTTTTCAGAATAACAAAAAAGAGTTTGCCATTAAGAATTTAAAAGCCTTGACAAAAGAGAAATTAACCTCCTATCAAGAAGCGCACGTTAAAATGGAGCTTGCAGATATTTTAGTTTTTGATGAAAAATTTAATGAAGCATTAATCTTTTATTCTCAAATTCAGAAAAAAGTACAAAGCGACGTATTGGCACAGGAAGCAAGATACAAGGTAGCGCGAACCAGCTATTTTAAAGGCGATTTTGAATGGGCGCAAGTGCAATTAGACGTACTTAAAAAATCTACTTCACAACTCATGGCGAACGATGCAATGCAGCTTAGCCTGTTAATTCGCGATAATACTCTGGAAGATTCCACCCAAACAGCCTTAAAAAAATACGCAAGAGCAGACCTTTTAGAATTTCAAGAAAAGAACACCGAAGCTCTTACCGTTTTAGATGATCTTTTAACCAATCACAAAGGCGAAAAAATTGAAGATGAAGCGCTGTTGAAACAAGGCGAAATTTATGAGAAGAAAGCTGAATACACAAAAGCCGAAGCCAATTACCTAAAAATTATAGAATTTTATAACGACGATATTTTAGCAGACGACGCACATTTTAGATTAGCAAAAATTTACGAAGAAAAACTAGACCAACCCGATAAAGCAAAAGCGCAATACGAAGCCATTATTTTCAACTTTGCAGACAGTATTTATTTCGTTGAAGCCCGAAATAAATACCGAAACTTGCGAGGAGATGCTATAAACTAAATCACAAAACTCAAAACTCAAATTCCAAACAGGTTTTGCAATTTGGCTTTTTTATTTTTGAGATTTTTTTGAATATTGTAATTTTAAAAAATGTATATATACAACGTAACCATAAACATAGAAGAAACCATCCACGACCGCTGGTTGCAATGGATGACCTCTGAACACATTCCCGCAATGCTTGCTACGGGCAAATTTAGCAAAGCACTTATGTCTCGCGTAATTATTGAGGAAGAAATGGGTGGCATCACCTATTCCGTTCAATACACAACAGACAGCAAAGAAACGCTTCAAAAATATCACTCAGAAAACGCTGCTGAGCTTCGTGCCCAAAGCAAGCCCTTTGAAGGAAAATTTGTAGCCTTCCGCACCGAACTTGAAGTAATAGGAGAAGCTCATAACGAACTTTTCAATAAAAACTAAACCCCTCCGCTCTCTTTGCGGGTAAATAAGATTGCAGGCTTTTAGATGAAAAAAGAAAATCCAAATAGGCAAAAAGCGTACTCGGAATCAGGAACGGTTCGTGCAAAAAAACACTTAGGTCAGCATTTCCTAAAAGACGAAGCAGTTACCGAAAAAATTGGTGATACCTTATTGCTAGAAGACTACAAAAACGTTTTAGAGATTGGCCCTGGAATGGGCGTGCTCACAAAATATTTAATTGAAAAAGATGTTGAGGTTATCGCAATGGATTTAGACAGAGAATCAATAGCCTATTTAGAAGAAAACTATCCAAACAAAAATCTGAAAATAGTTGAAGCAGATTTTTTGAAATACGATATTTCGCAGCTTTTCGGAAAAGAACAATTCGGTATAACGGGTAATTTTCCATATAACATTTCAACCCAAATTGTTTTTAAAATGTTGGAGTGGAAAGAACAGATTCCAGAATTTACAGGAATGTTTCAAAAAGAAGTAGCACAGCGCATTTGCGAAAAAGAAGGTAGTAAAGCCTACGGTATTCTTTCAGTTTTGGCACAAGCTTTCTATGATGCCGAATATCTTTTTACTGTTCCACCAACGGTTTTTGATCCACCTCCAAAAGTAGATAGCGGTGTGCTTCGATTAAAACGAAAAGAAAATTTTTCGATTGCGTGCGATGAAAAAATGCTTTATAGAGTTGTAAAAACCGCTTTTCAGCAACGTAGAAAAACCCTCCGCAATAGTTTAAAAACCTTCAATATTTCTGATAAACTAAAAGAAGATACTATCTTTGGCCAGCGCCCAGAACAACTTTCGGTTTTACAATTTATAGCACTTACTCAAAAACTAGAAAACGATGCAGTTTCAACTGACAGATGAATTTATCGAGCAGGTTGAACAGTTAATTGCCACTAACGATGGCGATGGGTTGGAAGCATTATTGAATGATCTTCACTTTGCCGATATTGCTGAAATTCTACATGAACTCGACACAGACGAGGCTACTTACATAGTAAAATTACTAGATAGTGAGGTAACCAGTGAAATTCTTATAGAACTTGACGAAGATTTCAGAGAACGAATTTTAGACAGGCTTACGCCTTCCGAGATTGCCGACGAAATGGACGAGATGGACACCGATGATGCCGCAGATATTATTGCGGAACTCGATGATGATGTTCAAAAACAAGTAATTGGTCATATTGAAGATGAAGAACACGCCGCAGATATCGTGGATCTTTTGCGTTATGATGAAGACACCGCTGGTGGTTTAATGGCGAAAGAATTAGTGCGTGTAAAAGAAACATGGACCGTGGCAGGATGTGTGCGTGAAATGCGGCGACAAGCCGAAAACGTAACCCGTGTACATTCTATTTACGTTACTGATAAAGAGGGAAAACTAAAAGGAAGACTTTCTTTAAAAGATTTACTTACTGCCTCGGAAAAAGCAAAAATAGCAGACATTTACATTCCAAAAGTAGATTATGTAAACGTACATACCGAAGGCGAAGAAGTTGCTAGAATTATGCAGAAATACGATCTAGAAGCCATTCCAGTAGTAGATGAACAAGGAATTTTAGTAGGGAGAATTACCATTGACGATATTGTAGATTTTATAAAAGAAGAAGCTGAAAAAGATTACCAAATGGCAGCTGGTATCTCTGTAGATGTAGAGGCAGATGATAGTATTTGGCTTCTTACCCGAGCACGATTACCGTGGCTTATTTTGGCACTTATTGGTGGTTTTGTGAGTGTTTCGGTTTTGGGCACCTTTTCAGGGGCAATGGACCACCATCCTGAACTCTTCTTTTTTGTGCCACTAATTGCGGCAATGGCAGGAAACGTAGGGGTTCAATCTTCAGCAATTGTTTTGCAAGGTTTGGCAAACGATAGCTTAAAAGGTTCTTTGTGGAAACGTTTGGTAAAAGAGGTTTTACTAAGTTTATTAAACGGGTTTATACTTTCTGTAATTCTTGTAGTAGGCGGAATGTTATTCCTTGGGCTAGATATTATGTTTGGACTTACCGTTGCTATCTCTTTAATTTCAGTAATTATTACAGCTTCATTAATTGGAACTTTTATTCCTATTATGCTCGAAAAAAGAGGCATTGACCCTGCAATGGCTACCGGACCCTTTATAACTACTAGTAACGATATCTGTGGAATTCTTATCTATTTCACCATCGCCAAACTAATTTTAGGATTTTGAAATCTTCTATATTCAAACAACTGTTCATCGTTCCGCAATCAGCCATTGATGCTTTAAACCACGTAAATAACGTAACCTATTTGCAATGTGTCTTGATGCTGCTGAAGCACATTGGATTTCAAAAACTTCTGAAATACAACGAAAAGAAAACGTTTGGGTAGTTTTAAACCATTTCATTTCCTATAAAGCCCCTTCTTTTTTAGGGGAAGAACTAGAAACCCAAACGTGGATTGAAAGCTACGAAGGCGTAAAAAGTGAAAGACATTACAAAATAATCCGCCTAGTAGATGTAAAAACAATTGTGGAAGCAAAAACGCTTTGGTGTTTTTTAGATGCAAAAACATTTAGACCTACTAAGATTACTGAAGAGATAACGAATCTTTTCATTTAAATTTGAAGGTAAACAATCCCACTCCATAACCATTATTTTCAATACTTTTGCGGTATAAAACTGCACCGCATTGAGCGTTTTTAAAAAACTTTTTAAACAGGCATTTATATATGGTTTAGCTACTATATTACCGAGAATTATGGCGGTAATATTAGTGCCGCTATATACTTCGGTAATGCTTCCAGAAGAATACGGAATCTATTCTACCGTAATGGCTTACCTAATTTTAGGGAATGTTGTATTAAGCTACGGAATGGAAACAGCTTTTTTTAGGTTTGTAACCAAAGACTCCTCCAATCAAAAAATAGTTCAATCTACAACGCTAACATCGCTAACAATTTCTACCCTACTGTTTTTAGGAATCACGATGCTTTTCAGAAATGAGATAGCGATTATTTCAGATTTTAACCCCGAATATGTTACTTACGGTCTGCTAATACTGGCATTAGACGCCTTGGTGGTGTTACCATTTGTGTGGTTTCGTGTAAATGAGAGACCGTTACGATATGCAATTGTCAAAATTTTCAACGTAGTAATAAACCTCGCTTTCAATCTATTTTTCCTTTTAATGCTTCCAAAACTTGCTGAAAATAGTAGTTACTGGAATTCCCTCTGGTTTCCCGAAAACAAAGTAGCCTATGTTTTTATTGCGAATTTAATTGCAAGCGCAGTTACGTTATTGGTTTTGCTTCCGTTATATATAAAAATTGGTTTCGGATTCAACAAAACCATTTGGAAACAAATGATGAAATATGCCATTCCTGTGCTTATAGCAGGAATCGCATTCAGTATAAATGAAGCATTTGATAGAATTTTGCTGAAATATTTACTACCCGAAAACATCGCAGAGGTTCAAGTCGGCCTTTATTCTGCCTGCTATAAATTAGGGATGTTTATGACGCTGTTTGTGATGGCGTTCCGGTTGGGTATTGAACCCTTTTTCTTCAATCATTCGGGTCACGCAAATGCTAAAAATACGTATGCCACAATTACTAAATACTTCACGCTTTTTGGTTGCTTGATTTTGTTGGGAGTGGTTGTTTATATTGATGTTTTCAAAAAAATATTAATCCCAAATAGTCAATATTGGGAGGCATTAGCAATCGTGCCAATCATACTTTTGGCGAATCTTTTTTTAGGGATTTATCATAATCTTTCCGTTTGGTACAAAGTAACAGATCGCACAAAATACGGCGCATACATTTCGTTTTTTGCGGCCGTTGTAACGCTTGTACTTAATTACGTTTTAATTCCTATTATTGGTTATATGGGTTCTGCAATCGCCACGCTCGCTGCTTATGGCAGTATGATGGTACTTTCGTATCTTTACGGCCGTAAATATTACGATGTTCCTTACGATGTAAAGAAAATAGGTAGTTATTTAATGATAGCCATCGGTTTTTCAGCAATTTCCTTTTATGGTTTTAACGGAAATATTTGGATAGGAACTGCGTTATTGTTAGTGTTTGCAACAATAATGTTCTTTTTTGAAAAGAATGAATTCTTAAAAATATTAAAAAAATAAAAGTATAATTAATATGAAAATAGCAATTTCCATAATCTGTATGTTTACATTACTTTCTTGTAATGATATGAAGAAAGACAAACAAGGAGAAACTGTAAATAATAATTCTGAATTTTCAGTAGTCTTGCTAAAAAACTATTTCCCTAAGAACAATATTGAGTTTGCATCGCCTATTAAAGCAGTAGTCATAGATAATAAGAAACGTTTTGATGAATATTTTGGCGTAGCACAAACAATGAAAAATGCAGCTACATCGATCGATTTCGAAAATAACAAAGTTGTTGCGTTAATAACCAAACCAAGCGAAGAAAAGCTGGAAATAGCACTTACTGAAACTGTGCTTAAAGACAATAAATTACTGGTAAAATATAAAACCAGGCAAGCTGAAGCTCAATCACACAGTTCAAGCAACCTTAAAATGTTTGCAATACCAAAATCTGTTTATGCAGTAGATTTTGTTGTAGACACAGACGAACCACAAACCATTAAAAAGTAATAGTCTTGAAAATAAAAATAATAAACAAATCCAACCACGTTTTACCTTCATACGAAACATTAGCTTCTGCGGGCATGGATCTTCGGGCTTGTATTGATGTACCATCAACTTTAAAGCCACGTCAAAGAGCAATCGTAAAAACAGGTCTTTTTATTGAATTACCAATAGGCTACGAAGCCCAAGTAAGGCCTCGAAGCGGATTGGCAGCAAAAAAAGGAATCACGGTATTAAATTCCCCTGGAACCATAGATGCCGATTACCGCGGTGAAATTGGCGTGATTTTAGTAAATCTCTCAAACGAAGATTTTACAATAGAACACGGAGAGCGTATTGCACAATTAGTAATTGCAAAACACGAACGCGCTGTTTGGGAGGAAGTTGAAGAGCTTGGTGAAACTTCTCGTGGAGAAGGTGGTTTTGGTTCAACAGGAACAAAGTAGCAGGTTATTCTAGAACAAGTTCAGAATGGCATAAAATATTGATTCAAAAAATAGTAAATCTACAATCGAAAATATGAAGATTATAGTCCCAATGGCAGGCCGCGGAAGTCGTCTTCGCCCACATACATTAACAGTACCAAAACCATTAATCCCAGTAGCTGGAAAACCAATCGTGCACCGTTTGGTTGAAGATATTGCGGCCGTTTTAAACCAAAAAATCGAGGAAATCGCTTTCATTCTTGGCGACCCAGCATTTTTTGGAGATGACGTTATTGAAAGCTTAAAAGACCTTGCAACAGGCTTGGGCGCAAAACCATCCATTTACCGTCAACTAGATCCAAAAGGAACTGGCCACGCCATTATGTGTGCTAAAGATTCACTTTCAGGCCCTGCGGTTATTGCTTATGCGGACACTTTAATCCGTGCAGATTTTGATCTTGATAAAGAAGCAGATGCGGTAATCTGGACAAAAAAAGTAAAAAATCCAGAAGCTTATGGTGTAGTAAACCTTAACGAGAAAAATGAAATTATTGAGCTCGTTGAAAAACCTGAAACCTTTGTTAGCGACCAAGCCGTGATTGGTATTTACTATTTTAAAGAAGTAGCGCAGCTTAAAACCGAACTACAATATGTGCTGGACAACAACATAATAAACGGCGGCGAATACCAAATTAACGACGGTATAAAAAGAATGATGGCCGACGGAAAAATATTCAAAACAGGAACGGTAGATGAGTGGATGGACTGTGGAAATAAAGAAGTTACTGTAGAAACCAATCAAAGAATGTTAGGTTTTCTGGCTGAAGCAAATCAAAAATTGATTGCAGATACTATAACAAACGAAAATTCAAAAATAATAGAACCTTGTTTTATTGGCGAAGGCGTAGTTTTAAAAAATAGCACAGTAGGTCCATTTGTTTCAATTGGTAAAGGCACAATAGTTGAGGATAGTACCATTAAAAACAGTATAATTCAAACGAAAACGAAAATCAAAAATGCTATTTTGGATAACGCAATGATTGGTAATTACGCTACTTTTGATGGCAAATTTACCAATGTTAGTATTGGCGATTATTCAGAATTGAAATAATAGCAAATTGTCCCCCTGAGCGCAGTCGAGGGGTTTTTATATGTAATTAATTAAAAAGGTATCGACTGCGCTCGATCAGACAGTGAATTTGAAATTATTTTTTTCATATACTTTTCTTTTTCTCTTCGGAATTGTGATTCCGCAACAATTCCATGCCCAAGAAATTAAGGATGAAACTTTAGAAACTCCACCAGGAGAGCCAGAAAACGTAAGCGATGCCTTTCAAGAAAACTTTTTTGAAGGCCTAAAACAAAAGGCTATTGAAAATTATGAATTAGCCTTAACTGCGCTAACAAAAGCCGAAAGAGCTGCAAAAATCGAAGAAAATAAAGCAGTAGTTTATTTTGAAATGGGTAAAAACTACACTTATTTAAAAGAATATAGTTTAGCTGAAGAAAACTTCAATAAAGTAATAAAAAGCCAAGGAGACAGACCAGATGTATTAGAACAGCTTTACGAAGTGTATTATCAGCAAAAAGAATATGAAAAATCCATTCCGCTAGTAAAAAAACTCGTTCTTGTTGATGAAGATTACAAGGAGGATTTGGCAAACCTTTACATCCTCTCAAAGCAATACGACAAGGGTTTGGTAGCACTAGATGAATTAGATGCAATCTGGGGCGAAAGTGATATTCGCAATGCACTTCGCGCAAAAATTTACCGTATAACAGGTAATTCTGAAGGCGCAATTGAAAACTTGGAGCAGAAGATAGATGGAAATCCAAAAAATGAAAAGGAATACCTTAACCGAATTTTTCTTTACAGCGAGCAAGGCGAAAAAGAAAAAGCTTTCGAAACTGCTAAAAACTTGCTGAAAAACAATCCGAAGTCTCAGTTAGTGCATTTGGCTCTTTACAAATTTTATTTAGATGAAGGAAATGCCACCGAAGCAATAAAATCTATGAAAACGGTGTTTGCTTCAGAAGAAGTTGATAAGGAAACCAAGTACAAAGTACTGGCAGATTTTATTCAATTTGTAAATGCCAACCCAGATTATGAAACCGATTTAGCTGAAATTGTAAATCAATTTTCAACTGAAAACGGTCGCGTTTATGAAAAGCTTGGCGACTATTATGCTGCTAAAAACAGAAAGGAAGATGCGCTAAATGCTTATGAAAAAGGGATTGCGCAAGATCCAGATAATTTCAACCTTTTGAAAAATACGTTATTGTTTCAAATTGATTTCAAAAAATATAATGATGCTGTAAAATTAAGTTCAGAAGGACTGGAGATTTTTCCTGCACAAGCACTTTTGTATTTAATTAATGGTGTTGCCAACAATGGTTTAGAACAAAGCGATGCAGCAATTGAAAGTTTGGAAACGGGATTGGATTTTATTTTCGAAAACCCAAAGACGGAACGCGATTTTTACGAGCAACTCAGCCTTTCTTACTTCAATAAAGGTGATGGCGAAAAAGCAAAAATGTATTCTGAAAAAGCTACGGCGACCAAATTGCCCAATTAATTTTTATGAAATATAAACTCATATATATTTTAGTAGTGCTTGTTTTTGCTTCCTGTGGTGGAACAAAAGGCATTACTAATCTCGAAAATGCTTCGGCTAAAGAAGTAATTTCAGCACATAAAACTGCTGCTCCCGATTTTAAAACCTTAGCAGGCCGAGTGCAATTGGTTTACGAAACCGATGAAAAATTGCAAAGCATTACCGTAAGCCTACGGATGGAAAAGGATAAAAATATTTGGATAAAAGCTTCAATTTTAGGAATTACTATTGCTAAAGTTTTAATCACACCCACAAGTGTTAGTTATTACGAAACCATCGGGAACACCTATTTTGAAGGTGATTTCGCACTTTTAGGCGAATGGATTGGTACGCCCATTAACTTTCAGCAAGCACAAAATTTGCTTTTGGGTCAGTCTATTTTCACTTTAAATCCTTCTGAATATTCTGCTGCGGTATTTCAAAATAAATTCAAAATACAACCGAAACAGCAACCTCAAAATTTTATACATTCGCTGTTTTTAAATCCAGATAATTTCAAAATTGCTTCTGAAACACTTTCACAACCACAAGATGATCGTTTACTGAGCATTCGTTATGGGGATTATGAAAAAATTGAAGGTCAGTATTATCCTTCAACAATTTTGATAGATACTTCGGAAAAAGGATCGAAAACTAAAATTGAAATGAATTATAAAAAAATAGATTTGAATGTAGCTATTAGTTTTCCGTTTGATATTCCACAGGGTTACGAAAAAATTGATCTAAATTAAATGAAGCAATTCCGCACATATTTTTTATTCTTTGTCTGTTTACTGACGGTTTCTTCAGCCTTTTCGCAAAAAGATAAGCAGCAAGAGCTGGAAGAAAAAAGACAAGCAATACTTCAAGAAATAAAGCAAATAAATTCCCTTCTTTTCAAAATAAAAAAGGAAGAAAAGTCTGTGCTTACGCAGGTTGAAGACATTAATCAGCGTATTTCGGCTTCAGAAAATTTAATTCGTGTTACCAATCAGCAAGCAAATTTGCTTACGCGAAACATCAACGAAAACACTAATAAAATTAGTGCTCTTCGTGAAGAACTTAAAATTATGAAGACAGATTATGCCCAAATGATTCAAAAATCGTACAAAAGCAAAAGTCAGCAGAGTAGAGTTATGTTTTTGCTTTCTTCACAGAATTTTTTACAGGCTTACAAGCGCGTTCAATATATGAAGCAGTATGCCAAGTTCAGAAAAAAACAAGGCGAGGGTATAAAGGTGAAAACGGATGAATTACAAACCTTGAATAACGATTTAATTGCTCAGAAAAAGAAAAAGCAAAAGCTAATTTCAGAAAACGAAGTAACAAAAAGAAAACTTACTGAGGAACGAAAAGATCAGCAAGCTCTTGTAGCAACTTT
This sequence comes from uncultured Aequorivita sp., assembly GCA_964522085.1. GTDB lineage: Bacteria > Bacteroidota > Bacteroidia > Flavobacteriales > Flavobacteriaceae > Aequorivita. The sequence goes on along the minus strand of CAZFUX010000040.1, from coordinate 1,853 downwards.
AAAGAAAGATGAAGGTAAATACGCTTCACAAATACGCACCAAGCAGAAAGAAGCGGACGCTATAGACCGCCAAATTGAGGCAATGATTCGCGCTGCCATTGAGGAGGCCAACAGAATTGCACGCGAAAAAGCAGCGGTAGAAGCTGCAGCAGCGGTAGCAAAAGGAAAAGCGGAAGGTAAAACGGTACCTACAACAACTAAAAACGAAATTACAAAATCTGCAAAAACAGAAGAGTTTGCCCTAACGGCAGAAGATAAAGCACTTGCCGCCAGTTTTACCAATAATAAAGGAAAATTACCGTGGCCTGTGGAAAAGGGAATGGTTGTAAAAAGTTTTGGAACACATCAACATCCGCAATTTCCCAACGTTACTACCAACAGTAGTGGTGTAGAAATTGCTACGGGCGACAACGCCGCTGTACGCTCAATTTTTGAAGGACATGTGTTATCAATACAAATGATAAAAGGCGCTAATAAAGTGGTTATCATCCAGCACGGAGATTATATGTCTGTGTATAGCAATCTGGAAACAGTTTCGGTTAAAAAAGGCGATAAGGTTTCTACCAAGCAAACTATTGGAACGGTTGCTAAAAGCCCAACGGAAGGAAGAACAGTCTTGAAGTTTTACATCTACCAAAATAAAACAAAGATTAATCCTGCGGATTGGATTTATAGGATGTAGTTTTTTGGTGGTGAGTGGTGAGCCTTGAGTTATGAGTTTTTATTAAAAAAAACTTTGCGACTTATTGTCTTTGCGAGAGAAATTTGCACGCTAAGTCGCAAAGTGAAAACTTCTTCAAATTTTAAGAGACATAAAAAAAACTTCCCTGTGAAGAGAAGGTTCTTGTTGAGTAAAATTATAATACTACATTTTCTCAAATTTCATATATTCGTTTTCTGAATAATAAAGTTTTAACAGGTTGTCAGTAAGATTGTAACTAATTACCCAATGGTTTGTTGATTGTTCATAATTCTTCTTTAGGCTATCAAAAAATAGATGTCCCCAATCAGTTTCGTTGACTTCTGAACCCAATACCTCTTTTAAAATTAATATTCTTTCGGAATCGTTTAAGTCATAACCTCCGAAAAAATCGTTGAGAACTGTATAACCTACATATTTAGAATCCTCTTTAAACTCAATATTAATTTCATTGGAGTTTTCAAAATCACCTTCTGTTAAAATTGTTCCATTCGTTTCGTTTACAAATGCGGTTAGCTTCCATTTCCCAAATAAGATATCTGATTGAGAATTACTTTTTTCTGAACTGCAACCTATAATTAAAATATAAGTTATCAGTAATAGGATTGTTTTTTTCATAATATATGTTTTAATGATCGACTAAAAGATTTTTTGTACTAACATTTCCTTGTGAATCATACATTTGTACTATGTATAGACCATTGGGTATGTTAAGGGTTTCTATGGTTTTTTCGGCATTTGAACTCTCTCCAGAATAATGAATATTTGAGAATTGGTCATAAATAACAATATAATAAGTGTCTAAAGGTAATGAAGAAAAATCCAAAGTAAATTGTTCGTCTGTGGAATTGGGAAAAGGAACTACACTTTCCAAGGGTGGTGCTGGAGGGGCAACATCAAATACAGTAGTTGTTGTGCCACATGTGTTTGTAAGTTGTACACTAACATTAACAACCCAAGGATTAATCGTGCTACCATGGCACATCGCATAATATGGACTATAGACGTGTAAAAAACCAGTTCCACCAGTTTTCTGCCAATTAGTAGTAGATATCCCTTGTGTATAGGGAGTATTACTTGTAATTAAATCAACATACACAAATTTCTGTGGAAGACTTATATCAGGTGTTAATTGTACATTAATTAATGGTTT
>CAZFUX010000039.1:8475-15321 GCA_964522085.1 uncultured Aequorivita sp. | reverse complement strand
TCTATTAATTTCATAATTTAAAATACGAAAAAACTAATGGGGAAACAAAAGGATCAGCATAAACTATTAATAAATTTGAAACAGAAATGTAGCGGCTTAAACCTCGCAATTAATTGTCCACTTTTTGTTGCAAGTCCACTTATTACTTGAACTTAGATTAAGTATATTTTCATCAAACGAAATTAATTGATTTTTCATTTCAACCCATAATGCTTCAAAAGCATACGTTCATAAACGGTATCGGGCAAAACACGTTTCAATACAATTGAAAATTTCTGTAAAGAAGAACCAACTTTATAATGAATTTTAGGATTCACAGTTTCAATAATTTTATGAACCACCTTTGCCATTTCCAACGGATTGCCACCATTGTCAACGTGCTCATTCATTGTTTTAAGCGTATTTCCGTAGTCATTTTTATAGGGAGAATTTTCTAAAACTGGGGAATGATATCTTCCTGCTGCAATATTAGTAGCAAAATCGCCTGGGGCAATATTGGTCATTTTTACACCAAATTGCAGTATTTCCATACGCATAGCTTCAATGGTAATTTCTAATGCAGCTTTACTTGCAGAGTAAATTCCTCGATATGGAAGCCCCATATATGCTGCAATCGAGGTAATATTCAATATATGACCAAAACCTTGTTTGCGCATCTGTGGCAAAACTGCTTTAATTACATTTATAGGCCCATGGAAATTGGTTTGGAAAGCTTTTTTTATTTCGGTTTCGGGAGTTTCTTCAATTGGGCCGGTAATACCTACACCTGCATTATTTATTACAACGTCAATTTTTTGAGTTTTACTGATAATTTCAGCAACAACTGCTTTAATAGATTCAGTATCACCTACGTCCATTTTCAAAAGCGGAAATACAGAATCAGTAATATTTTCAGGATTTCTACTGGTACCGAAAACTTGATATCCTTTCTCAGAAAGGTATACGCCTATAGCTTTGCCAATCCCTGAAGAACCGCCTGTAATGAGTACTGTTTTTGGCATAAAAGGTTGTTGAAAAGCAAAGGTGCAGTTATGTAACGGGTTTTCCAAATAGTTTTTCTAAAAAGAGGAAAGAAAAAAGACGAGAATTTAGCGCACAAAAAATGGCAAGCTACCTACATCACACCGCTACGACCATTTACCTTTGCTGCGTTCCCGCCCTGGAGGATTCAACAGGAGCTGGTTGTGTAGGACTTGCCGCCGCAAATATAAAGCTTTTTCAAGTTTTCGCAAGTATTTTTACATTTCAATTTTAATAAATACCTTGCAGAAAAATAATAACTGGTTATGAAAATTTATAACGTTTTAGTTCCTACACTTTTACTTCTTTTTTTGGGTGGCTGCGGAAATAATTCTGAAGAAAAAAAAGATGCTTTTTCAATAGAAATTAAAAATCCGAAGAAAACATATACTACTGAAGATGTGCTTTCGGTTTCTTTAAACAATAAAAAAAATATTGAAACAGATTCAATTGTTTACTTTTTGAATAACAACAACATTCAAGTTTCTGAAAACAGCATTTCCCTTTCTGGGAAAAAACTTGGCGAAAAAACACTGTTGGCTAAGATCTACAGCGATGGCGATGAATATGAGGCAAGTACAAAAATTACTATTCTTTCTTCAATTAAACCGAAACTTTACACCTATAAAATTCTTGAAACTTATCCGCACGACATAAAAGCATACACGCAAGGTCTTGAATTTGAAAACGATACTTTATATGAAAGTACAGGTAGTTACAAGGAATCTTCACTTCGTAAGACAGATTATAAAACTGGGGAAGTATTAAAAATGGTAAAACTTGCAGATCAGTATTTTGGCGAAGGGCTAACCATTCTAAACAACAAAATTTATCAACTTACTTGGCGTGAAAACACAGGTTTTATATACAATCTTGAAACAATGGAGCAAACAGGAACCTTTGTTTATAACGAAAGTAAAGAAGGTTGGGGACTATGCCACGATCCTGATAATAACATTTATAAAAGTGATGGAACTGATAGAATTTGGACACTAAACTCAAATACACTTGCTGAAAAAGATTACATTGAAATTTTCACAAACACCAGCAAAATTAATAGTGTAAACGAGCTGGAGTGGGTGGAAGGAAAAATTTATGCCAACGTTTACCAGCAAGACTCAATCGCTATAATAGACCCTACGAACGGTGCAGTTGAAGGTGTTATTGACTTGACAGACCTAAAAGATAAAGTAACCCAACACGAAAAGCTAGATATTCTTAACGGAATTGCTTACAAAGGCGAACCTAACATACTTTATATAACCGGGAAAAACTGGGATAAACTTTTTAAGATTGAAATACTTTTAAAATAAAAATTCAAAGTTCAAAGTTCAAAGTTCAAGATTAAAAATTCATAATTCGACTCCGATAAGTAAAAGAGGTTTCAGTGTCCTGAAGCAGATATTTTGCCACAAATTGACGAATATTTTACATAATGATTCGTGAATTCGCGGCATTTTTTTTAACACTCATTTCCCTCACTCAAACGACCGCTTTACTCAAAATCGGTTTTTTCATGATTTGAAATTCGATTCCTTTGAATCAATAAAACTATCAAATCATGAAAAAATCAATCACCATCCGTATTCCAGAGCCTTGTCACGAAGACTGGGCTAAAATGACCACTACTGAAAAAGGTAAATTTTGCAGTGTTTGTACTAAAGAAGTTTTCGATTTCACTTCAAAAACCGATGAAGAATTGGTTAAAATTCTTTCTAAAAATAAAAACGCTTGTGGTCGCGTAAAAAAATCACAGTTAAATCGTGAAGTAAAACTAGAACGCAAAAGCGGACAAAGCTTTGCTCCTCTTGCGGCTTCTATGCTTCTTCCGTTAACTCTTTTTTCAAACAACCCAAAATCTGAAAAGAAAATCGCTTCAGAAAAACCTATGATCTCTATGGGTATTGGTCGTTTCAGCGATACTGATTTAAGATTGTCTATTTTCACTAAAGGCGTTGTAAGGGATGAAAATGGAAACCCTTTAAAAAATGTTGAAATCATTTCAAACGAAACCAAAGCCCAAGCTTGGACCAATAAAAATGGGGAATATGAAATTTATACGTTGGATAAGGAATGGCTTACTTTCAGCAAAGAAAATTTTGAAGAACAGATAATTGAACTGAATAATAAATCAGAACCTCGAAATATATACCTAATGTCCGATAGCCAAATAAAACCAATACTACTTGGTAAAATTGCAGTTGAACCAGAAAATAAAATAGAGGTAATTAAAATCTTCACAAAAGGAAATGTTGTTGACGATACAGGCTTACCGCTACCTGGCGCAAACATAATTATTAAAGGAACCACAAAAGGAACCCAAACAGATTTTGATGGTAATTATCAAATTGAAGCAAAATCTGGTGATGTTTTGGCTTTTAGTTATGTGGGTTTTGACACTAAAGAAATTACAGTTTCAAATATTGATAATACTTTAGATATAAATCTCGATTCTAGTGGCGAATTGTTAGGTGAAATGATAGTCGGTGGTATATCTTGGAAAGGCACAGAAAACTATCAACCTCCAAAAGACAATGCTTGGAAAGAAAAGGTGAAGAAAGCTAGTGAAAACACTCGTGCTTTCGAAAAAATAAAAAGAGAACGTAAAAAAACTGAACGAAAAGCAAAGCGTAATAATATGTAAATAGTAAGCAGTCACAGTAGGCGGTGTCGTGTACTGACTATTGAAAACTTCTTCCTAATACAATAATAACCTTCATAAAAAGTTATATTTTTACAAAAATTATACTTGAATGAGGTATTTATACGGATTGGCAATTTTATGTTGCCTTGTATTATGGAGTTCTTGCCGCAACGATTTTGAAACCGTTGCAAGTACTGGAAACTTGGAGTTTTCAAAAGACACGGTTTATCTAGACACAATTTTTTCAAACATTGGTTCTAGCACCTATAACCTAAAAGTTTATAATCGTAGTGATGAGGATATTAACATTCCAACGGTTCGTTTGTCTCAAGGAGAGGCTTCCAATTACCGTTTAAATGTAGATGGAGTTCCAGGAAAAGTCTTTGAAAATGTACAAATTCTTGCAAAAGACAGTATTTTCGTTTTTGTTGAAACTACCTTCGATATTAATAATTTACCAACCAACGACCTAGACTTTCTTTACACCGACCAACTTCTTTTTGATAGTGGCGGCAATCAGCAAAAGGTAGAATTGGTAACACTGGTAAAAGATGCAGTCTTCCTTTTTCCTGAAAAATATTCTGATGGAACTTTTGAAACACTTACGTTCGGTACTGGTGATGATGCTGTAGAAGTTAAAGGATTCTTTTTAGACGATAATGAGCTTACGTTTACTAATGAAAAACCGTATGTAATTTATGGTTACGCAGCCGTTCCAGGCAATAAGACACTTACTTTAGAAGCTGGTGCACGCGTTCACTTTCATAACGGAAGCGCAATTTTGGTCGCTAATAACGGAACCATTAAATCCATGGGACTAAAAAGTGACGATCTCGAATTAATGGAAAACGAAGTAATTTTTGAAGGTGACAGGCTAGAACCTGGATTTGCAGATGTTCCTGGGCAATGGCTTGCTATTTGGCTTACTGGTGGAAGTGTAAATAATGAATTTAATTACACCACAATAAAAAACAGTACAGCTGGTATTTTGGCAGACGAAAGCAACGTAACCCTTAAAAACGTTCAAATTTATAACAGTACGAATGTTGGTTTGCTAGCTCGAAATAGTTTTATCAGAGGTGAAAATATGGTTATTAATAATAGCGGTCAATCTTCTTTGGCAATACAATTAGGTGGAGATTACGAATTTAAGCACTGTACGTTTGCTAATTATTGGACGGGCGGTTTCCGTTCTTTTCCAACAGTTTCAATTGATAATACTTTTGAAACTGTAGATGAAATTCAGATAGCAGATTTGGTAAGAGCAGATTTTATCAATTGCATCATTTACGGAAACGAACGTCGTGAGTTTTCGTTATTTAAAAATGATTTAGGAGCTTTCAACTTCAAATTTGAAAATAGTTTAATACGCTTTGAAGATCCTACAGGCGAATTTGGCGATAATCCACTATACGATTTCACGAATGCTTCATTATATACAAGTATAGTTCAAAATCAAGATCCTGTTTTTCAAGATACCGAAATGAACAATTTTAATATTGAATCTGGAACTTCTGGGGCTGATAATATTGGAAAGCCTCGCGTTGGACCTTCAAAAGATTTGAACGGTACTCCAAGAGGAAATACCGAACAAGACCCCCCAGATGCTGGAGCTTACGAAGCAACCGAATTTCCGCAAGGATAAACAACTAAAACATATTGAAACCCGTCCATTGTGACGGGTTTTTTATTACTAAAATTTTAATCTGAAGTTATTCAGTTTTCAACCACTTCAACTTTAATTTAGAATTTTTCCGTTCCACAGGTTGCATTACCAAAGTATCACCGCTAAAGTAAAACCATCTTTCAGCGGTCAATCCAAATTCTGAAGGGTTTGAGTGTGAAAGTTTATAATGCGAAACAATGCTGTCTTTTTCAGAAGCTTTGTAGTTTCCCATATAATAGTATGATTTCGTAATATATTTTAAAGCTTCCAAAGGAATTGTATCGTTGAAATTGGGGAATTGCATTCCAGCTTTTTCGTATCCTTTTTCATATAAATGAAGTGCTACGTGACCACTTTCATCATACAGTAAATAACCGTCCATTCCGCCTTTATAATCGCTCCAAGTGTTTGTTGCTGTGTCGCGTACTTTCATGCTTTCCAATTTCCAAAGACCCGTAATTTTAAGAGTTGATGGTTTGTGGTTTTGGCAACTGAAAGTAATCACTAATAAGACAATAACTATAATGGTTTTTAAACTTTTCAAATTATTTGTTTTAATAGTCAACCCTTCCCTCCTTTGCTTCCCATTTTTTGAAAACTTTTCGACCTTCTTCCCTATTTAGGTTTATGAATTTTACATTTCGGTTTTCAATATCCTTATCAATTTCATCATAAATAAAGTGATCGTCAAAACCAATTTCAGCTGCATCTTCTTTAGTGCAAGCGTAATAAACGGCTTTTGGGCGTGCCCAGTAAATTGCTCCCAAACACATTGGGCAAGGCTCGCAAGAAGTATAAACGATGCAATCGTCCAACTGAAAAGAACCTAATTTTTCACAAGCTTTTCTAATCGCCACAACCTCAGCGTGAGCCGTTGGGTCATTGCTTGAAGTAACTTGGTTAAAACCTTCGGCGATGATTTCGCCATCTTTTACAATAACTGCCCCGAACGGACCACCAGCATTGAAGTTCATTCCTTTTTCCGATAGTTCTATAGCACGTTTTATAAATTGTTTGTCTTTTTCTGTAATCATTTAAAATAGTTATTTAGTGTCCGTAGACTTTTCTATAGAACTTGCGTGATCCTTAATGATGTACCAATTGCCATCTATCTTCATTAAATCGTAACTCACAATCATCCTGTTAAAGTATGCTTCTGGCTTTCGGTTAGGCACACGATACACAATTTCTGTAATTGCCATTCCAACGTCCTGTCCTATTTCAATGTTTAATATTTTCGTTTCAAAAGTCCAATCTGGGTCTTTAAACCATTCTTTATGATACTCCATAAAACCTTCTACGCCATCAATAATTTCGGTTTTTGGTAAAATTAGTTGCATTTGGCCATTTGGCGCCATTGTTTCTTTTAGGGAAACCAAGTCTCTGTTAGTTACGGCATCCAAATGTTTTTGAATTACTTTTATAAAATCCTCTTCATTATTCTTAATTGATATTTCTTCGCTTTTTAATACGGTTGCATTTTCTTCAGTTGCAGGTTTTGTATTGTTATTGCAGG
>CAZFUX010000039.1:0-8375 GCA_964522085.1 uncultured Aequorivita sp. | reverse complement strand
CTTTTTAATACGGTTGCATTTTCTTCAGTTGCAGGTTTTGTATTGTTATTGCAGGAAGTAAAAAATATTGTGAAGAATATTGCGCCAAGCATAATGATACTTTTCAATGTAAGATTTTTCATTATTTTTATTTTTAGTTTGAAAATAATAATAGCTCTTCGCCATTCTCAAAATTATAGATTCCTATTTCTGAAAGACCTAATTTTTTTAAAAGTTTTATAGATGAAAGGTTTTCGGCTAGAGTAATTCCTACTATGGTTTTTAAACCCAACTTTTTAGAAGCATATTCCATTACAGCTTTTGATGCTTCAAAAGCATAGCCTTTATTGGCAAATTCTGATAAGAAAGCGAAACCAACATCGGGGTGTTCCAGATTTTCCCGTTTGTATAAACCCGCTGAACCAAGTGGTGTTCCATCTTTTAAAGAAACCAAAAAAGGCCCAAAGCCGTGTTTTTCATAACTACTTAAATAATTTTTTAGCAAATAAGCTTCAGCATCTTCAATGGTTTTAATGTTTCGGTCGCCAATGTTTTTTAGCCAGCCTTCGCTGTTCATTAACTCATAAATAAAGGGAACATCCAGTAAAGTATACTCTCTTATTTCCAATCTTTCAGTAATAATCATTTTTTACTTTTTAAACAACGGCAACCCAGCCATCATTTCATTCACCTTTTCGGCAATGCTTTCAAGTCTAGCTTCATCTTCGTGATTTGTAATCACCTCATCAATTAAATCAACAATTTTTTTCATATCGTTTTCAACCAACCCACGCGTAGTAACCGCTGCTGTACCAATACGTATTCCGCTAGTTACAAATGGCGATTTATCATCAAAAGGAACCATGTTTTTATTTACAGTAATATCTGCTTTGCCTAAGGCTTCTTCGGCTTCTTTTCCTGAAATGTTCTTATTGCGAAGGTCTATTAGCATCATATGATTGTCGGTTCCACCAGAAATAATATCATAACCTTTTTCAACAAAATGTTTTGCCATTTCGGCTGCGTTTTTCTTCACCTGTACCATATAATATAAAAATTCGTCGGTTAAAGCTTCCCCAAAAGCAATAGCTTTTGCTGCTATAATGTGTTCCAACGGACCGCCTTGGTTTCCTGGGAATATTGCACTGTCCAGAAGACTACTCATTTTGCGAAGTTTTCCATTTTTCAATTTTATCCCAAAAGGATTTTCAAAATCTTTCCCCATCAAAATCATTCCGCCACGTGGGCCGCGTAAGGTTTTATGCGTTGTAGTACTAACAACGTGGCAATGCGGAAGCGGGTCGCCAATAATACCTTTAGCAATCAACCCCGCAGGATGTGCAATATCTGCAAACAGAATAGCACCAACTTTATCGGCTATTTCTCGGAAACGTTTGTAATCCATTTCTCTTGAATATGCCGATGCTCCGGCGATAATCATTTTTGGTTTTTCTTTTATTGCTATTTCTTCAACTTTGTCATAATCTATAAGTCCTGTTTCTTTTTCAACACCATAAAATACTGGATTATAAAGTTTCCCAGAAAAATTTATAGGTGAACCGTGGGTAAGATGCCCACCGTGAGAAAGATCGAAACCTAAATATTTATCACCAGGTTTTAAACAGGCAGCAAAAACAGCAGTATTTGCTTGCGATCCACTATGTGGTTGCACGTTTGCATATTCTGCTCCGAAAAGTGCTTTAGCACGATCAATCGCTAATTGCTCAACTTCGTCCACAACTTCACAACCGCCGTAATAGCGCTTGCCAGGATAACCTTCAGCGTATTTGTTAGTTAAAACAGAACCTGCAGCTTCCATAACTTGGTCGCTTACAAAATTCTCTGAAGCTATTAGTTCCAGGCCATTTAATTGGCGTTGTTTTTCTTCTTCTATTAATTCAAAAATTTGTTCGTCGCGTTGCATAGTAAAAATATTTTATTTGGTAATTAGAGGTTTTGCGTTTAAATTTCTTGGAAATTATAGCCTTTGATGCCTTTATAAGAGGCATAAACCTCTTCAAAAGTTAATTAAAATCAAAAATAACAATTACATTCGGTAACTATCATGAAATATATATATTTGATGAAGAATTTTACTAACAAAAACCATTTTGGATCTAAAATTTCTGAAGTAACTAATTCATCTATTTTGAATTTTCACTCAGTTTTATTTTCAACATTAAAATAAATTTTTGACATGCCAATAACTGCCAACGACCCAAGCCGTAAAACCTGGCTCGACACTGCCCAAGACACAGATTTTCCCATCCAGAATATACCTTTTGGCGTATTCTTGACGCGCGATGATATTATAACCATAGGAACAAGAATCGGTGACTACGCCATTGATCTTGGTGCATTGCACCAACTTGGGTATTTTAAAGGAATTGAACTTACTGATGATATTTTTCTTCAAGACACGCTGAACGATTTTATTAGCGACGGAAGAAAAACCTGGAGACTTGTAAGAAACCGAATTGCAGATATTTTCGACATAGAAAGTTCCGAACTGCGCGATAATAAAAATCACAGGAAACATATTTTATTTACAATGGATGAAATAGAAATGCAACTTCCTGTGCAAGTTGGAGATTATACAGATTTTTATTCTAGTAAAGAACACGCAACCAATGTAGGAACCATGTTCCGCGGAAAAGAAAATGCGTTGATGCCAAACTGGCTTCACATTCCTGTAGGTTATCACGGAAGAAGTTCTTCTATTATTCCTAGTGGAATTAACGCCAGAAGACCTTGGGGACAAACGATGCCCGATGGAGCTACCGAACCTGTTTTTGGTCCCTCAAAATTAGTGGATTTTGAATTAGAAATGGCCTTTATTACAACAGACGCAAATGTTTTAGGCGAGCCAATTCCTGTTAACGAAGCAGAGGAATATATCTTTGGACTAGTACTCTTTAATGATTGGAGCGCACGTGATATTCAAAAATGGGAATATGTGCCACTTGGACCATTTTTAGCTAAGAGTTTTGCTTCTTCTATTTCTCCTTGGATTGTTACTTTAGATGCTTTACAGCCTTTTAAAGTTGAAAGTCCAAAACCAGAAAAAGAGCCTCTGCCCTATCTTCAAAGTAAAGGAAAAAAGAGTTATGATATTAAATTAGAAGTTTATATTGAACCCGAAAATGGAAAGGAGAACAAAGTTTCAACTTCCAATTTTAAATATATGTATTGGAATATGGCACAACAACTGGCGCACCACACTGTAAACGGCTGTAATGTAAACAGTGGCGATATGATGGGAAGCGGGACCATTTCTGGTCCAACACCAGATTCTTATGGGTCTATGCTAGAACTTACTTGGCGCGGCGCAAACCCAATAACGCTTTCCGATGGATCTGAAAGAAAATTCATTAATGATAACGATTCTGTTATTCTGAAAGGATTTTGCAAAAACGAGAATGTTCGTATTGGTTTTGGTGAATGTAGAACTAAGTTACTTCCTGCTAATAAGCAATAATTTTTTGCCGTGAATTCACGAATTATTTAATAAAAACATTCGTGAATTCACGGCATTTTTTCCTTCTTCACTTTTAAAAAAATATTTAAACACAAATTGGCACTACTATTGTATTTTAGCATTTGTAACCAAATCAATTTGTTATGAAAGCAATCTACATACTTCTACTCGCGGCTCTTTTCAGCGTTTCATGCAATAGCGTTAAGCGCACGCAAAAATTTGTTTCAACAGGTAATTATAATGAAGCTATTGAGTTGGCTACAAAAAAACTTCAAAAAGATAAGGGTGCAAAAGAATATGATGCACACATTCGTCTTCTAGAAGAAGCATTTTTGAAGGCAAAAAATCATGACACTCGCTACCTTCCTTTTCTAAAAAAAGAAAATAACCCAGCTGGGGCAAAAGAAATTTATTACACCTTCCTAAATCTTCAAGCACGGCAAAATAGCATTCGACCATTACTACCACTTTATAGTAATGAGATGGGACGGAATGCAAACTTTGTTTTTTCAGATTATTCCAACGATTTATCCGCCGCTAAAGATGCTTATGTAAAATCGCTATATCTGAAAGCCGATGTTTATATGCTGCGCAATACAAAACAAGGTTATAGAAGTGCGTACAATATTTTGTGTGAATTGGATGAAGTGCAACCCAATTATCGTAATGTAATTGAACTTAAGGAAGATGCACATTTTCGAGGAACAGATTTCGTTTTTGTAAACTTAAAAAACCACACAGGCCAGATGATACCGTATCGGTTAGAGCAGGATTTGTTAAATTTCAACACCTATGGATTAGACTATTTTTGGACTGAATATCATAGCCTACCTGAAAATGGAATTAATTATGATTTAGGTATCGATTTAAATTTTCAAACAATTCAGATTTCGCCTGAACGTATTTCAGATAAACAATACTCCAGAAATCAACGCATAAATGATGGCTACGATTACAAACGCGATCGTGGAGGAAACATCATAAAAGACAATGATGGCAACCCAATTAAAATAGATAAGTTTATTAATGTTTCAGCAACTGTGTATATTACCTCCCAACAAAAATCAGTCTTCGTAGGCGGAACGGTAATTTATAGAGATTTGAACAAAGGAAGGCAACTAAACAGTTTTCCGCTTTCAACTGAGTTTGTTTTTGAAAATTTCTTTGCTACCTATCGTGGCGATAAACGAGCGTTAACCGGTGAAGATCTTAACCTTTTAAACAATCATTTTATACCTTTCCCAAACAATAAACAAATGGTTTTTGATGCTGGAATGGATATAAAAGAAAGGTTTAAGGAGATTTTGAGGGATAATTCTCGCTAAATACTACACAAACTTCACCAAATGTGAAGCATCAATAGCGCTATGCGAATCGTGATGCACCACTACTCCATTCTTAATAACAATCATCTGCGGACTTTCATGATTTACTTTAAAACGAGCAGCAATCTCATTTGAAATATCCTTATTTTGAAGTAAATCGAGATAGTAAAGTTTTAATTGATCATCTGTAAGATTGTAGTTTTTCTCTAGTAATTTCAATACGCCACGGCTAATTCCGCAACGAGTGGAATGTTTAAAAATGGCTACAGGCTGTGTTTTAGATTGTTCAACTATTTCATCTAGCTGATCCAATTTACCTAATACATGCCATGGCACTTCTATAATTTCTTCTTTTGCAATGTCTCTTGCAGACTTAAACTTATCAAAAAAACCCATTTTCTTCTTTTTTTTACAAAACTACACGTTATAATCTCAGAATTTTCTAAATGAAATTATAAAAAAATCATCTATAAAGCAGCCATAATGTCTGTTAAATAACTGGTTTTAAAAGACATTATGTCTTAATTTTAGATTGGCTTTGTATTTGAATTATCAAAACAAAAAACTATAAAATAATTATATATGAACTTCAACAACTTTACAATAAAAAGTCAGGAGGCCATTCAGCAAGCGCAGCAAATTGCGCAGGGGTTTGGTCATCAGCAGATTGAAAACGAACATATACTCAAAGCCATTTTTGAGGTGGATGAAAACGTAACACCATTCATATTAAAAAAACTGAATGTAAATCTTGTTACGTTAAAACAGATTTTAGAAAAGCAATTAGAAAGCTTCCCAAAGGTTTCGGGTGGCGAACTAATGCTTTCGCGAGAAGCCAACAAAACAATAATTGAAGCTGGCAATATAGCTAAAAAGATGAATGATGAATATGTTTCTATAGAGCATCTTCTTTTAGCAATTCTAAGTTCTAAAAGTGGAATCGCACAAAGTCTAAAAGATCAAGGCGTAACCGAAAAAGGAATGAAAGCTGCTATTCAGGAACTGCGTGGTGGCGAAAATGTTACTTCACAAAGTGCCGAGGAAACGTATAATTCCTTAAACAAATACGCCAAAAACCTCAACCAACTTGCCCGAGACGGCAAGCTGGACCCAGTGATTGGTCGTGATGAAGAGATTAGGAGAATCCTTCAAATCCTTACCCGAAGAACCAAAAACAACCCAATGTTGGTTGGGGAGCCTGGTACAGGTAAAACCGCTATTGCGGAAGGTTTGGCCCACAGAATCGTGGACGGCGATGTACCAGAAAACTTAAGAACTAAAGAAATCTATTCTTTAGATATGGGCGCACTGATTGCCGGAGCAAAGTATAAAGGTGAATTTGAGGAACGATTAAAAGCCGTTATAAAAGAAGTAACTTCAAGCGAAGGAGATGTTGTGCTTTTCATTGACGAAATCCACACCCTAGTTGGTGCAGGTGGCGGACAGGGCGCAATGGACGCAGCAAACATTCTTAAACCTGCGCTTGCCCGTGGGGAACTTCGTGCAATTGGCGCAACCACTTTGGACGAATACCAAAAATATTTCGAAAAAGACAAAGCGCTAGAACGTCGTTTCCAAAAGGTAATTGTGGATGAACCTGATACCGAAAGCGCTATTTCAATCCTTCGTGGTATTAAGGAGAAATATGAAACACACCACAAAGTTCGAATCAAAGACGAAGCAATTATTGCTGCTGTAGAACTTTCAGAAAGATATATTACTAACCGTTTTCTTCCAGATAAAGCAATTGACTTGATGGATGAAGCGGCGAGTAAACTTAGAATGGAAATAAATTCCAAACCAGAAGAATTGGACGTTTTGGACAGAAAAGTTATGCAACTCGAAATTGAAATAGAGGCCATAAAACGTGAAAAAGACGAAACGAAGTTGAAATCACTTCATGCAGATTTAGCTAATTTAAAAGAAGAACGCAACGAACTGAATGCCAAATGGCAAAGTGAAAAAGAAGTTGTGGATAACGTTCAAAGCCTAAAAACCCAGATTGAGGAATACAAACTGGAAGCAGAACGAGCAGAACGCGATGGCGATTTTGGAAAAGTTGCAGAATTGCGATATGGAAAGATTAAAGACGCACAAGCTGCTTTAAGCGAATTGGAAACCCAACTCGCCGAAAACGATGAAGGTACTTCTATGATTAAAGAAGAAGTAACCCGCGAAGACATTGCCGATGTTGTGGCAAAATGGACCGGAATTCCTGTTACAAAAATGCTTCAGAGCGATCGCGAAAAACTGTTGACGCTAGAAGATCATTTGCACAAGCGTGTGGTTGGTCAAGATGAAGCTATTGTTGCCGTGAGTGATGCCATTCGCCGTAGTCGTGCGGGATTGCAGGATGAAAAAAAACCTATTGGTAGTTTCCTTTTCTTAGGAACCACAGGGGTTGGTAAAACCGAACTTGCAAAAGCTTTGGCTGAATACTTGTTTGACGATGAAAACTCAATGACGCGTATTGATATGAGCGAATACCAAGAACGCCATAGCGTGAGTCGTTTGGTTGGCGCACCTCCAGGATATGTGGGTTATGAAGAAGGCGGACAATTAACAGAAGCTGTAAGACGCAAGCCATACAGCGTAGTTTTGCTTGATGAGATTGAAAAAGCACATCCAGACACTTTCAATATTTTGTTACAGGTTTTAGATGAAGGAAGATTGACTGATAATAAAGGGCGTGTGGCAGATTTCAAAAACACTATTATTATTATGACTAGTAATATGGGTAGCGATATAATCCAACAACGTTTTGAGGCCGTAAAAGACCCAGAAACTGCAATGGAAGGCGCAAAAGTAGAAGTGCTTGCACTATTAAAACAAACCGTGCGCCCAGAATTTTTGAATCGTATTGACGACATTATAATGTTTGCACCACTTTCAAAAGCAGACATTCATAAGATTGTAGCGTTGCAATTGAAAGGCGTTTCTAAAATGTTGTTAAAACAAAACATAGTTTTAGATGCTACGCCAGAGGCTATAACCTACCTTTCTGAAAAAGGGTACGACCCACAATATGGTGCAAGACCTGTAAAAAGGGTAATTCAGCGCGAAGTGCTTAATGAACTTAGTAAAGAAATACTTTCTGGAAAAGTAACTACAGATAGTATTATACTGCTGGATAGTTTTAATGATGCACTAGTGTTTAGAAACCAAGAGAGTTTGGTTGAGTAATTTTAGGCTAAAAACACAAAACCTCCAAGCCGTTGCTTGGAGGTTTTGTGTTTTTGATGGCCAAGTGTTGTGAACCCGTGTTAGCAGAGAGCAAACTACCCATCAACCATTTATTTTAAAATTAGTTTTCTAGTTATAGTTTCAGTATCATTCATTAAAACCAATAAATATAGTCCAGCAGAAAAATTGTTTAAATGGATTTCAGAATAATTCCCAATTTCTATTTTGCCACTTTGGATTTCAATGCCGTTAATCGTTAAAATAGAATATCTACTAAATTGATTATTTTGAATTTTTAAAGTTTGCTGAGTTCAACCCATAAGTGCAACATACTTATTATTTAGGACTTCAATTGGGTTATTGACTTAGGCACTTAGCTACTAATGTTTTTAATCAGGCAAGGTTTGCTT
>CAZFUX010000038.1:0-15443 GCA_964522085.1 uncultured Aequorivita sp. | reverse complement strand
ATTTAAAATACGAAAAAACTAATGGGGAAACAAAAGGATAAGCATAAAAAATAACTAATAAGCGTGATGATTTAAAGCTGTTTTAATGACGATTAAATTAGGTTTATATTTGTCAAAAAAAATCCACAATTCGATTTGCGATTATCCACAATTTGATTTGCCGATTATATTACATCGCGAACCTTTATGTTTTTAGCTAGAAATGAATGTTGCGGAAGATAAGCAACTTGTTTTGAGGAAATATTTCTTGAAGGTTTGAAGTTTTTTCCATTAATAGATATTTCAATAGAACCATTCTGCAACGTTCCGAAAATCATTTTCAACAACGTAGATTTTCCACAGCCATTTTTTCCGAAGATACCCATAACTTCTCCCGTGTTTAATGAGAAAGAGACTTCTGTTAAAACTTCTTTTTCACCAAAACTTATTGCCGCACTATGTAATTTGAAGATTTCCAAATAAGAAGATTATGAAAATAATTAGAACTGAAAATACAGGAATACCAACGATTAAATTAATGATAAATGAAACTTTTAAAAGCTTCCATTTAGTAATTCCTAAATTATAATAGAAATAGTATTGATGCTTGTAAAAGACCTGAAACCCTACAAAACCAAAAAACAAACTGATTGTCGTAAAAAATATAAAACCCCAAATATACCCCAGAAGAAGCCCACTTAAAATTGAAAATGTAGCTATAAAAGGGAATATTGTTCTATAAAATTGCCAATAAGCTCTGTACATTTTTATTTAGAATTAATGACAACTACAGCCACCATCCATAAAACCGTGGGTTTCTTGGTGCCAAGGAAAAGCTTGATTATAGCCATCCATTTCCCAGAAAAAAGGTAGTCGCTCTTTAGGATTGTTACCAATTTCGTTCATCGTTTCGGTATCGTATAATCTTCCGTTTATCATTACCATTTTAATGGATAATGTGTTTTCTATATTTTCTAGTGGATTTTCATCCATAACGATTAAATCTGCAAGTTTCCCAACTTTTAAGGAACCAATACTTTCACCAGCACCTATATATTCCGCAGAATTTATAGGTGCGGCTTTTAAAGTTTCCAAATTGCTTAATCCTCCTTGATTCAGCATCCAAGTTTCCCAATGCGCGCCCAAGCCTTGTAACTGACCGTGTGCGCCCATATTCACCTTAACGCCAGCATCACTCAAAGATTTTGCAGTTTCTGAAACCAAAATGTGTCCGTTTTTATATTCTTCTTGTGGAACTTTAATTCTATGACGCGTTCTACTGTCTATAATGCTTCTAGGGCTAAATTTTAATAATTTTTCATTTTCCCAAATATTATCGCGTTCATAAAAATATACTTCTCCATTCATTCCGCCATAATTTACAATTAAGGTTGGTGTATAGCCAGAACCACTAGTACTCCAAATTTCTAAAATATCTTTATAAACAGGAGCTACGGGAATGTTGTGTTCAATACCAGTATGGCCGTCAATAACCTGGGTTATATTGTGGTAAAAAGTAGATCCACCTTCTGGTACCACGTTAATTCCTAATTCGCGAGCAGCTTGTAATACTTGCTGACGCTGGTCACGACGTGGTTGGTTATAGCTTTTCACACTTTTAGCACCAAATGCCTTTGTACGGCGAATACTGCTACGAGCATCTTCAAGATTATTAATAACAGCCTTAAAATCGCCATCAGCTCCATAAAGAATAAAGCCTGTTGAAAACAATCGCGGTCCTACTAATTGTCCGCTTTTTTGAAGCTCTGAAAGTGTAAAGACAGTCTCAGTATTTGCTGAAGGATCGTGCGCTGTTGTTACGCCAAAAGCTAAATTCACTGTAAATGGCCAATATTGTTGAGAAGGTAATCCATAACGAAAGGCACCAACATGTGCGTGTGCATCAACCATTCCAGGCATGATGGTTTTACCTTCTGCGGAATAAATTTTTGTTCCAGAAGGAACCGAAACCTTATCAGCTTCGCCAACGGCTTCTATATTGTTGCCGTTAATTATAATGGTTCCGTTTTCAATTACTTTATCGCCTTCCATTGTAATAATTCTGGCATTGGTAAAAGCAATCCTTCCGCTTGGCTTGTCTACGGGAGTTTGCAGACCAATTTTTGTCCCTGTTAAGGTTATTTCAGGTACTTCTTCTGGAGAACCAGCTAGAAACGTAAACCTATTCTTTAGTTCATTACTAAAGTATTCATCGCCCAGCGTCCACATTACTTTTTGGCTATTTGCAGACCAATGAATGCTTATACCAGCGTCTTTTGCAAGTTGTGAAACTGGCAAAGCTTTGGTCTTATCATCTATGTCAATAGTTTGCCCGTTTAATACTAAAGGAGCCACAAACAGTTTGTGAAGATTCGTAAAAGCAACCCATTCATTATCTGGACTTGGAACTAATCTGTTGGCGTATTTTGAAGTAAGGTGCGTTTTTTCATCATTTCCTTCTAAATTTACGCTGATTAATTTCTTTTCAATTTCGCCAAAATAAGTTCCTCCAGTTTGTAGGAAAATTCGTTTTCCGTCTTTGCTGAACATTGGGTAATCGCCTTTATCAACAACGAATGTTTCATTGTCGCCGTTAGCATTCATTACATAAATCCCGTCATTTTTAGTAAATGTGAAACCTTGATCGGTATTTCCACTTTCTTTTTTATAGGTAATTTGTGTGGCGTTTTGAGAGAAAGATGGCGTTCGATAAATTCCTTTTTTTGAAGTTAATTTTACAGGAATTCCACCGTTTGCAGATATTTTATAAATAGCGCCTTTTTCAACATCGCTCCAAGTAACGTAAATTATTTCAGCACCATTTGGTGAAAACATTGGTTCAAATTCGAAATCGTTGCTGTTTATTAAACGCTGTGGTTTGCCATTGGGTAATTCTTTTTTGTATAAATGTCCCAACGCACTAAAAACAATATAAGTTCCATCGGGCGAAGTGATAGCGTGGCGAATCATCTTTGGCGTAAAAGAGCCAGTTTCTATTTTATTATTAAAATGAACAGTGTCTGCCAAATCTATTTTTATATCTGCAGTAAATGGAATATTGGTGACCGCTAACGAATTCACATCAATTTTATTGATTTTTCCATCACTCCAAAAAACGATTTCGCTATTATTTGGCATCCAGCTGAAATTAGGATAAACACCAAATAATGCCCAAGCTTCCTGCTGGTCTTTGTTTAATTGATCATATACTCACTACATATAGGAACCCGAAAAATCGGGTTTAATAATTTGAAAATTATCTGAGAGTATTTTCTCAAATTCTTTTTCTTTCCAGATTTGATTATACTCACTCCATTTAGGTGGTGAAATCTTGGATTCCCGAAAACCTAAATGGAGTGAGTATAGATGGTTATTTTAGCTTCAGCTCCTTTTTTTAGTTTCTTTTGAAGTTTTAAGAAATGGGCATCGCCTTCAGAAGTAAATTTAATTTCTTTTCCGTCTTGAAAAATGCTGTCAATCTTCATTGGAGCTTGCAAATCTATTTGCATAACATCATTCGGCTTCAAAACTTTATATGTGATGGTATTATTACCTTCAATGGTTTTTTCTAAAGGATTTACAGAAACTTTTAGATCGTAGTAAGTTACATCCCACCAAGCTCTCTCAGGTGTTATACTGCCGCGAAGTGTATCTGCGCGAGTGAATTCCTGGGAATATGAATTAAAAGCGAGGCTGATACTAAGTAACAAAAGAAGTCTCTTCATTGGAAAGGAATTTTTTTAAAAAATACCAAAAAGAAAAGCAAAGACCTAAAACAATTTAAGAGAAAAACCTACAAGATGTCATTGCAAGGAACGAAGCAATCTTCTTGTAGGCTAGTATAAAAAATGATGATGTGTTCTCTATTATAGTTTTTCTGCTACGACAGCTATTTTTTTGCCGTTAGGACTAATTGCCATTCGGCTTATATTTTTAATTCCGAACTCTTCTAATGAGGCTACTCTGGTCCATTCCGGTTCGCCGAGCGTGTCGTACATATAGAGTCTATTACCACTACCTACGAGAATTTGCGTATCGTTAATCCATACAGAATCCAGGATTCCTATTGGTAATTCACAAATAAAGAAGCTTTCATAGTTACCCATATCTAGCAGATATAGATCCAGATTACCTTCTTCATTTACTAAGGAATAGCTCATTGAATTGGTTTTTGGAACTTTTTGAAGCGATCTACCTGCATTTCGAAAAATAGTATCAGTAGTTTTTGAAGCTAAATCGATTAATACTAAATCCATCGTTTCGCCATTTAAGACTGTAGCGAGCATTTTATCATCATGGTAAAAAGCGAAATAGGCAACTTGTAGGTTTTCTATGATTTCTGTTGAGTTACCCGATTCTGAATTATATCTATAAAGTCGTTGTTTACCATCTTTGTCCAACCTAACGGCTGCTAAATCAATATTTGAAGGAAATTTTTGAGGAGAATATTCGCCGCCTTCCGTTTTTTTATTGACCCATTTTTGAAGTTTCGTAGACAAATTGTATTCTGAAATATCTGTCTGTCCTTCATTGTTTCCAGTAAAAACAACAGTTTCATTAGAAGTGAAAGAAGGCTGATTGTTATAACCTTCATTGTTTGAAATGTTTTGGACATTCAGAAACTCTAGGCCTTCATACGCTGGAGCAATGTCTAAAACAAAGACTTGGGTATTTTGCTGGGCGAATGATGAAAAAGTTATTGCGAATGTAAAAAGGAAAAGGAGGTTTTTCATTATAATTTGTTTTTCTTCAAAAATAGCAAACTTCGAACCAAGTTTCCATATAAAAATAAAACCGCTTCATTGTTGAAGCGGTTTTATGAATAATTTATCAATTCATTTAAAACGGATAAGCATTCTCAGCAATAACTTTATGAGCAATTGTTCTTCTCAACTCGCCAATGTTTGGCATGTTTTGATATTTGGTGAAACGCTTAAGTCCCATCAACATTGCACGTTGCTCGTCACCTTCAGAGAAAGAAAGAATAGCTTCTTTTGCTTTCACGTTAATAATATCAACAGCGTGATAAAGATATAATTGAGACATTGCAATTTGTTCGGTTTGGGTTTCTTCACCAAAACGTTTTGCATTTTTCTCAGTTCGTAAAATAGCACTTTCTGCCATATATATTTCAATTAAGATATCTGCTGCTGCCATTAAAGTTTGCTGGTGCTCTTCTAATTCGGCACCATATTTTTGAACGGCGCTTCCTGCAACCATTAAGAATACTTTTTTCAGTTTTGCAACCATTGCTTTTTCTTCGGAAAGTAATTCGGAAAAATCTGGTGTTTCAAAAGAAGGTATTCCCATCAATTCTGAAGCTACGGCTTGCGCTGGATTCAGTAAATCTACATGACCTTTCATTGCTTTTTTTACCAACATTCCTACCGCTAACATTCGGTTGATTTCGTTGGTACCTTCATAAATACGAGCAATACGAGCATCGCGCCAAGCAGATTCCATAGGCGTGTCAGCACTATACCCCATTCCGCCATAAATCTGAATTCCTTCGTCAGCACAGTTTTGAACATCTTCAGATACCGCTACTTTTAAAATAGAACATTCAATAGCATATTCCTCAACACCTTTTAACTCTGCTTCTTGATGAGTATTGCCTGCTTTTATACGAAGCGCAATTCTATCTTCAATATTTTTTCCTGCACGGTAGCTGGCACTTTCGCTAACATAGGCATTGGTAGCCATTTCAGCAATTTTCAACTTTATCGCTCCAAAAGAAGAGATTGGTACATCAAATTGGATACGTTCATTTGCATATTGAACAGCGTTTGAAATTATTCTTCGTTGGGCGTCAAGACTGGCTGCCGCAAGTTTAATACGACCCACGTTTAATGCATTCATAGCAATTTTGAAACCTTCACCACGCTCGCCCAACATATTTTCTACTGGTACTTTGGTGTCACTAAAGAAAACTTGACGCGTAGAGGAGGAGTGGATACCTAATTTCTTTTCTTCTTCGCCCATTGAAATTCCATTTTTAGGGTCGTTTTCAACTATAAACCCTGTGATGTATTTGTCATCTCCAATTCTAGCGAAAACAATCATAGTATGACAAAAACCTGAATTTGAAATCCACATTTTTTGCCCACTAATTAAATAGTGTTTTCCATCATCAGAAAGAACTGCTTTTGTTTTTCCGCTGTTGGCGTCACTTCCCGCACCTGGCTCAGTTAATGCATAAGCTCCAAACCATTCGCCAGTAGCGAGTTTTGGGACGTATTTTTTCTTCTGTTCTTCTGTTCCGTATAAAGTAATTGGCATTGTTCCAATTCCTGTATGTGCTCCAAAAGCAGTAGCCACAGAACCTGTAGCTCCTGAAATATAATCGCAAACTAACATGGTTGTTACGAAGCCCATTCCCAATCCGCCGTATGCTTCAGGAACTGCAACACCAAGTAGGCCCATTTCACCAGCTTTGCGCATTACCTCTTCAGTTAATGCATAATCTTTATGTTCAAAACGTTCCTTAAGTGGCCAAATTTCACGGTCAACAAATTCCTTAACGGAATCACGCATCATTTTTTGTTCTTCAGAAAAATCTTCCGGAGTAAATATATCTTCGGCTTTTGTTTCTTTTACTAGAAATTGTCCGCCTCGAAGCAATTCGTTATTTTTTGTTTCAGTATCCATTACTCTATAGTTTTGTTAAGTTGTTATTTCAAAAATTCATAAACACCAGCAGCACCTTGCCCTGTTCCAACACACATTGTTACCATTCCGTACTTTCCTTGCATGTTTCGTTTGCGCATTTCATCAAAGAGTTGTGTAGAGAGTTTTGCTCCTGTACAACCCAATGGGTGGCCCATAGCAATTGCACCTCCGTTTACGTTTACAATTTCTTTATCTAAACCAAGTCCGCGGATTACAGCTAATGATTGTGAAGCGAATGCCTCGTTCAATTCTATAAGCTCAATTTGGTCTTGCTTTAATCCAGCTTGTTTCAAGGCTTTCGGGATTGCGTATAATGGACCAATACCCATAATACTTGGTTCAACACCAACTGGTGCATAACTAACAAGCCTAGCAATGGGCTCAATATTTAGTTCTTTTACCATTTTTTCACTCATAATTACAGTGAAGGAAGCACCATCACTCATTTGTGAAGAGTTTCCTGCTGTAACACTTCCACCAGCCGCAAAAACAGGGCGAAGTTTTGAAAGGGCTTCAATGTTGGTTCCTTTTCGTGGACCTTCGTCTTTGGTTACAGTATATGTTTCTGTTACTTTTTTTCCAGCATCGTTTACAAAAGTGTGTTCCACATCAATCGGAACTATTTGATCGTCAAAGCGACCTTCGTCTTGTGCTTTTAATGCACGCATTTGACTTGTGTAGGCAAATTCATCTTGATCTTCACGAGAAATATTGTATTTTTTAGCAACTGCTTCAGCAGTTAAACCCATATTCCAGTAATAATCTTCGTGGCCTTCTTTAGCCATTTTATAATCTGGAACAGGTTTGTAACCGCCCATTGGGATATAGCTCATACTTTCTGCGCCACCTGCGATTATACAATCTACCATTCCACTTTGTATTTTTGCCGTTGCAATAGCAATAGTTTCTAATCCTGAAGCGCAATAACGGTTAACCGTCATACCAGGAATTTCAACGATATCTAGTGCCATTAACGAAATCAGTCGACCCATGTTTAGACCTTGCTCTGCTTCAGGCATTGCGTTACCAACGATTACGTCGTCAATTCGTTTTTTGTCGAGTTGCGGCAACTCTTTCAAAATATATTTAATGGTTTCCGCTGCGAGTTCGTCAGGACGTTTGAAGCGGAAAACTCCGCGTGGGGCTTTTCCAACGGCTGTGCGATAAGCTTTAACAATATATGCTGTTCTCATAATAGATTTTAGATTTTAGACTTGAGATTTTAGACTTTCTAAATTTTCTTTGAAAATTTCTTTATCAGAGCATAATTCATTTTCTGAATCTCAATTAATTCATTTAAAATTGGTTTTACTATATTTTCTTCAACTAATTCTAATCGATGAGAAAGAATTAATTGTGTATAAAGTTCGTTTGAAGAACCGCTTGCTATACCTAGGAAGTTTTTAAATTCTCCATCAGTATTTCTTCCTGCTCCCTCTGCAATGTTAGATGGGATTGAAACAGCACTTCGTCTTATTTGACTTGTTAATCCATATTTTTCTTCTTTCGGAAAATCAGCAGAAAGCCTATATGTTTGTTCTGTAATATCCATTGATTTCTGCCAGATTTTCAATTCTTGAAAGTTGTGCATGATTTTTAGATTTTAGATATTATAAATTTCATTTTGTTATAATTTTTAAAATCATATTTAATTCAAATTTTTTTGAATCACATCTCACATCTCACATCTCAAGTCTTACATCTAGTTTCTCAACGGTTTCCCTTTTTGAATCATATGTTGAATTCTTTCCAAAGTCTTTCTTTCTCCTGTTAAACTTAAGAAAGCTTCCCTTTCAAGATCGAGTAAGTATTGCTCGCTCACGTAGCTTGCTTCACTTAAATCGCCACCTGCCATGACGTAGGCAAGTTTATTCGCAATTTTAAGGTCGTGTTCACTGATGTAATTTCCAGCTTTCATTTGGTCGGTTCCTACTAAAAACATTCCCAGAGCTTGTTTTCCTAAAACTTTAATATCTGTTCTTGGAATTGGTTTTGTATATCCTTGATCTGCCATCATACGCGCAACTTCTTTAGCTGCGGCTATTTGTCTGTTTTGGTTTACAATGACAATATCTTTTCCTTTCTTAAGTATTCCGGTATCGTAAGCTTCATAGGCTGAAGTAGAAACCTTAGCCATTGCAATGGTCAAGAAATATTCTTGAAGAGTGTTGAGTTCAACATCATCTTTTCTAAATAAATCACTCGCGCGCATTGCCATTTCTTTTGATCCGCCACCGCCAGGAATAACTCCAACGCCGAATTCTACCAAACCAATGTAACTTTCTGCTGCTGCAACAACTCTGTCTGCGTGAAGTGTAAACTCACAACCCCCACCCAAAGTCATTCCGTGTGGTGCAACCACAACTGGAATAGAAGAGTAGCGAAGACGCATACTCGTGTCTTGGAAGTATTTTACGGCAGCATTCAGTTCTTCATATTCCTGCTCTACGGCCATCATAAATATCATTCCAATATTGGCGCCTACAGAGAAATTTTTACCGTTGTTAGCAATCACCAAACCGTCGTAATCTTTTTCAGCCATATCAATGGCTTTGTTGATTCCGGCTAAAACATCGCCACCAACTGTATTCATTTTACTAATGAATTCTACATTCAAAATCCCATCGCCAAGATCTTCAACTACAACTCCGTTATTTCTAAAAACTTCAGAAGTTTTGCGGATGTTATCTAAAATAATAAATGAATCCTGTCCGGGAACTTTTAGGTGTTTCTTCTGTAGAATATCGTAATAATATGTATTTCCGTCTTTTATAGTATAGAAAGACTCAACACCAGCTTCAAGCATTTCGGTTACCCAAGCGGCTGGTTCTTTTCCTAAATCTTTTATTAATTCAATTCCTTTTTTAACGCCAACGGCATCCCAAATTTCGTAAGGACCGTTATCCCAACCAAAACCTGCTTTCATGGCATCGTCAATCTTGTAAAGCTCGTCGGTTATTTCAGGAATTCTTTTTGAAACATAAGCGAACATCGCGCCGAAGTTTTTTCGGTAAAACTCGCCTGCTTTGTCTTTTCTTTTTATAAGAATTGGAAAACGGTCAGTAACATTATTAACCGATTTTGTATTTTCTAAAGAGCCGAAAGATGCTTTTTTGCTTTTTCTATATTCTAATGAATCTAGGTCGAGGGAAAGAATTTCACTGCTACCATCATCATTTTTCACTTTTTTGTAAAACCCTTGTCCGCTTTTACTTCCCAACCATTTCTTTTCCATCATGGTATCGATGAAACCAGGAATTTGGAAAATTCCGTGTTCCTCATCTTCAGGAACATTATCATAAATTCCTTTTGCAACGTGCACCAAAGTATCCAAACCAACAACGTCAACTGTTCTAAAAGTTGCAGACTTTGGACGACCGATTACTGGGCCAGTTAATTTATCAACTTCTTCAATGGTTAATCCCATTTCCTTCACTTGATGAAAAAGGCTTTGGATTCCGAAGATTCCGATTCTGTTTCCTATAAATGCAGGAGTGTCTTTTGCAACTACGGAAGTTTTTCCGAGGAACTTTTCACCATAACCATTTAGGAAATCTAATACTTCGGTTGAAGTTTTTGGTCCAGGTATAATTTCAAAAAGTTTTAAGTAACGCGGTGGATTGAAAAAGTGTGTTCCGCAGAAGTGTTTTTGAAAATCTTCACTGCGGCCTTCGCTCATAAACTTAATAGGAATACCAGAAGTGTTTGAAGTAATAAGTGTTCCTGGTTTTCTATGTTTGTCCAGGTTTTCAAAAACTTGTTTTTTGATGTCTAAACGCTCAACAACCACTTCAATAATCCAGTCTGCATTTTTCACTTTTGCAATATCGTCTTCCAAATTTCCGGTAGAAATTCGTTTCGCAAAATCTTTATGATAGAGTGGGGCAGGATTGCTTTTTATGGCTTTCTGAAGATCGCCATTCACAATTCTATTACGAACCACTTTATCTTCAAGAGTAAGTCCTTTTTTCTTTTCGGCATTATTCAGTTCGCGAGGTACAATATCCAGCAAAAGCACTTCCACGCCAATATTAGCGAAATGGCAGGCTATGCCGCTTCCCATAATTCCAGAACCGATTACCGCTACTTTGTTAATTCTTCTTTTTGACATATTGTTTTATTTTTCTAAATCGTAAATTTTCTTTGAATTGATCAACTCATTTATTGTATTTGCCACCTTTCTAAAGGTTTGAAGTTCTTCTAAAGAGACATTTTTTTGAACGGCTTCATCAAACCCTAAAACTACTTTTTTTGAAAAGTCGCGCATTTCTTTTCCAAAAGGTGTTAAATGAATTAAAACACCGCGACCATCTTCGGGGTTGGGTTTACGTTCTATTAATCCTTTTTGTTCCATAGCTTTCAAGGTTCGTGATAGGCTTGTAGCTTCCATTCCCATTTTAGGACCAAGCGCAGTAGAAGGAGTTCCCTCTTCAGGATCAATACTTATTAGCGCGAAGCCAGTTGCCATTGTGCTTCCTTTTTTTCCTGCTTCTTCGTTATACATTTTCATTACACTGTTCCATGTGGAGCGGAGAAGATAATCGATTGTTTTTTCTTTCATATACTACTTTGGAAAAAAGAGGAATACCAAAGATACAAAAAATTTATTATGCACGCATAGTATATGTCGAAATTATTTGACTTAAGACTTTAGGAATGTAGGACGTAGGACTAAAGGACATAGGACAAAATATTTAGTTTATTGATTAACGTCTTACGTCTTCAAATCTTGCATTTTTTTTGAATTTGGTTTAGGTTTCCTGCGTCCGCCTAGATCTACGAGATGCTTGTATTCAATTCCGTTTTTAGGAAGTGAAACTTCTAAACTGTCTTTATTAAAATGTGGAAATTTTCTTGAACTAGGTTAATGGTGCACATCTACCAACATTTTTATATTGAAGGAATCTAGCAAAATTAGAAATTCCTCAAAGGAGCGAGTAGAATGGCCGATGGTCCAAGTGGTCTTCATTTTTATAAAAAAATTAACCATTAAAGATAAGAAATCGGAAAGGAGCTATGAATGATTTAACGGAACTTTAATTGGTTACAAATTTAAGTCCTACAATAGAAAATATTAGAGTTGAAAGAAAAAATACACGCCAAAAAGTAACTGCTTCATTAAAATAAAATATACCTACTAGCACCGTGCTTACTGCACCAATACCAGTCCAAACAGCATAAGCAGTACCAATTGGTAGAGTTTTAGTAGCTTTAATAAGTAAAAGCATGCTAATAGCGAGGCAAACTAAAAATCCACCGAACCAGATTTTTGATTCTAGTCCGGTAGTTTCTTTTACTTTTCCTAAACATGCTGCAAAACCAACTTCAAAGAGGCCTGCTATAATTAGTATAATCCAATTCATGTGTTTTACTATGAAGTATGCCCATAAATCTCATTATACAAATCCATATACTGCGCTTTAATTATTTTACGCTTCATTTTCATAGTAGGCGTTAATTGTCCGCCTTCAATACTCCAAACATCTGGGGTTAGTTCAAACTTTTTCACTTTTTCCCAATGCCCAAATTTTTCATTATAAAGGTCAACTTCCTCTTGAATACGGTCTATTATGGCTTGGTTTTTAACGATTTCTTTTGGGTCTGAAGAAATGTTCATTCCTTTTATATTTCCCCAATCTTTAATAAATTCAAAATCGGGTTGTATTAATGCGGCTGGCATTTTTTCGCCTTCGCCAATAACCATTATTTGCTCTATAAAACGCGATTGCTTCATAACGTTTTCAATTACTTGTGGCGCTACATATTTACCGCCGCTTGTTTTGAACATTTCTTTTTTACGATCGGTAATTTTTAAGAATCCTTCCTTATCAATCTCACCAATATCGCCTGTGTGGAAATAGCCATCTTTTATAACTTCGTCTGTTTGTTCTTGGTTTTTGTAATACCCAATCATTACTTGTGGACCTTTTACGAAAATTTCACCGTCGTTGGCAATTTTAACTTCGGTTTCTTTTAGGGGTTTTCCTACGGTTCCTATTTTAAAGCCGCCGTTACGCATATCGTTTACCGAAACTACAGGAGATGTTTCAGATAAGCCATAACCTTCCATTACAGGAATTTGTGCAGCATTAAAAACTCTTGCCAAACGTGGTTGGAGTGGTGCGCTACCGGAAGCAATAGCTACTAGATTACTACCTAAAGCTTCTCGCCATTTACTAAAAATAAGTTTATTAGCTAACTTAAGTTGTGTTTCGTACCACCAACCATTTTCACCATAGGGTTCATATTTTAAACCAAGTTCTACGGCCCAAAAGAATAATTTTTTCTTTACACCAGTAAGTTCTGTTCCTTTGGCATAAATTTTATCATAAACTTTTTCTAATAGTCGCGGCACTGCCGTCATTACTTCAGGTTTAATTTCTTTTAAATTATCGCTAATGGTTTCTAGAGATTCTGCAAAATGAATTGAAACTCCGCAATATTGATACATATATAGCAGCATACGCTCGTAAACGTGGCATACGGGTAGAAAGCTTAATGATGAAGATTTTCCTTTTATAATGGGTAATCTTTCGGCGCTGAATATAGCGTTGCTAGCAATATTTTTATGTGAAAGCATCACACCTTTTGGCCTTCCTGTAGTTCCAGAAGTATATATTAAAGTAGCTAAATCGTCTTCACTTATAGCTTCTTTTCTTTTTTCAAGTTCTTCTTGATTGCTAGTGTCTTTTCCTTTTTCTAGAACTTCGTTCCAGTTTTTAGCGCCTTCAATTACATCAAATGTGTACACTTCTTTAAGTGAAGGAACATTTGCTTTAATGACCATTACTTTGTCGTAAACTTCTTTGTCTGAAACAAAACAAAAAACCGCTTCACTGTGGTTAAGAACATATTCATATTCATCGCGTGAAATGGTTGGATAAATTGGCACATCTTGTGCGCCGGTTTGCATAATACCGATATCGCAAATATTCCATTCTGTACGGCTATTTGTTGAAATAATTGCTACTTTATCATTGGGTTCAATACCCATTCGTAAAAGTGCTCGACTAATGGTATTTGCTTTATCTATATATTCTTGCGTAGAAGTTGCTTTCCATACCCCATTATATTTAGTAACAAGGGCTTTTTCTTGCGGGTATTTTTTAAGCTGATAGTATGGGAAATCGAAGAGTCTTTTTGGATCTGTCATGATGTATATTATATAGTATGTGCAAATTAGCAAA
Organism: uncultured Aequorivita sp.; assembly: GCA_964522085.1. Lineage (GTDB taxonomy): Bacteria > Bacteroidota > Bacteroidia > Flavobacteriales > Flavobacteriaceae > Aequorivita. Next base: position 1,608 of record CAZFUX010000038.1, on the reverse strand, counting down.
TTTTATCGATATTTCGTATTTTCAAATATTTAGGATTCACATTTTGCTGTAAATATCCTTTATCATTTTGGTGCTTAGACAATTGATCGATTTTTATTTGCGCTTTTTGGAAAATTATACATTTGTTTTATTGGCTATAATTTTAAATTGATTACACTTTAATGAACACTTCAAAGATAAATTTGAAAATAATTAAATTTTCCATATCTTAGTATTCTCCCCCTATCTAAATCCATATTATCATGTCTGAAAAACCTACCAACAATGGGTCTAAGGACCTAAAGGACGTTCATCTATTGAGGGACGAACAAATTTTGAAACACTTCGGGATTAGCAGATCTTGCCTATACCAATGGCGCAAGCGCAAAGAAATTCCTTTCATCAAAATAGGAAGCACCAATTACTACATTGAAGAAGTAATTGTAAAAATGCTGTACCTGCGGGCCGGCAGACTTCCAAAAGATTTTGATGATACGAAATAAATTCTGAAAGCAAGTTCCAACAAAAAACCAACCCTGGTGTATTTAACACCGCAGTCGGTTTTCCCCCATTACTTTAAACTATAGCCCTTAGCTTAAAGCCAATAGCCTATGGTTTAAAGCCAGCCTTAAGGCACGGTAACAGAACCTGCATAGCTACTAATGGCAGCCAGTTTGCCATCTGCAGTTACAAACGTAACCCAAACTTCTGCAAGGGTTCCGCTCAAATAACCCGGAATTATTAGCGTTGCAGCAGCATCAGCACGAGTGGCGCCGGCAGGGTTAAACTGAACAAATTCGCCCATTTCTGTACAGAATACCACAACAACCAATTTGGTCTGTAGCATCTGCAGAGCCTTGCCCACTATTGTCGGTCCAGGTTAAGTTGATTTCATTTGCTCTTCCGGCGGCTACAGCAGGATTGTCTACCCCTCTAAGATCGCTACGGCTAATAAGCACTTTTGGATAATCAATTAACCAAGAATCGTTTGGGCCTGGCAGTAAGGCTGCATCAAGATGGTAGCCTGTAGCCAGATTAAAGGGCGACTTCGATTTCTGTTCTTTCCCAAAATAGGCACCTACTATGCCTTTTATAGGAGTTAAAAATTTAATGACCGTGCTAAATTTTGCACGTTGTTCAAGCTGCGCTGCAGTAGCTATAGTAGTTGACTCTTTTGGCAAGCCGCGCATTAGGTCTTTCCCTCTCCAGGAATACCCGATTACGGTGCCAACTTTCCCTCTAAAAGGGCCTAGGATACCTTTGGTGTACGATCCCATAGTTGAAATAATTTAAGTGAAACATTAATTAAAAGCGTCACGGCTAAAGTATAACGTAAACCTTTGTTTTCCAAATAGATAAAGCAAATAGAAACAAATCAAACCCAATCAACACAAATTAACACAAATCAAACTTTTCGTTGGTATTTATAGTGGTTTTGTTCGGGTGTTGGTTTGGTCATGTTCAGTTACGGTTTCCAAAAAGAGGGTTTTTGGGAACAAAGGTGGGAGGATGCTAGAATAGTAGTAAAGTGTAGGGTAGGAGGGCTATTAAGTAAAGAGAGCGGATTGTATATGAAGACCGTTGCACGGGCTAGTCGATTTCTTGTAAATTTCGTATCTTACTGTTATG